>WGMV01000009.1 GCA_016124905.1 bacterium | reverse complement strand
GCTTGGCGAAGCGTGCATCGGCGACGGTGGCGGAAAGCCCCATGCCGGCCAGTTCCTCGGCTGCCTGGAGCGCGGCGTGGAGCCGTGCGCCCAAGGCCAGGATGGCGACGACCCCCGAGTGTATTTCGGCCTTAACAAACGCTTCTAGCCTAAGGTTTTGTAAAGTCACAAAAGCTTCACGTGTAACCACTGGTAAAAAATTAAATAACTGTTAATGTAACGTCAATTTTTAGTAAATTCAGATCAATCCGCAGGAAGGGTACTTACACATGATGACCGCACGCAAAGCCAAGCAAAGCTTCCGCTGGTCCAACACGCTTCGCCGCAGCACGGCGATTTCCGCCGCCATGGCGGTCGCGGGCGTTTCGGGGGTTGCGATGGCGGGCCCGCAGGGCGGTCATGTGGTGTCGGGCAGTGCGACCATCAGCCATCCTTCCGCGGTGAAGACGGATATTCACCAGAACAGCAACAAGACCATCATCAATTGGCGCAGCTTCAACACCACGCCTGCTGAAACGGTCCAGTTCTACCAACCTGGCGCGAGCGCCATTGCGCTTAACCGCGTAACCAACGGTCAGGTTACGGTGTTTCAGGGTGCGCTGAAAGCCAACGGTAACGTGTGGCTCATCAACGAAAGCGGTGTGATGTTCAGCAATACCGCCAAAATTGACGTGGGTGGCCTGCTGGCATCGACCGCCAACATTACCAACAAAGATTTTAACGCCGGGCGTTATGTATTCTCCCAGCCGGGCCAGGCGGGCGCCAAGGTCATCAACCAAGGTACCATCACGGCCAAAGAGGGCGGCCTTGTCGCCCTGGTTGCGCCTGGTGTGGAAAACAGCGGCGTGATTCAGGCGAACCTGGGTAAGGTCGCTCTGGCTGCTGGCGAAACCTACACGCTCGATTTCTATGGCGACAAGCTGATCAACTTCGTTGTGCCGGACCAGAAGGCCGGTAGCGTGAAGATGGATGGCGTGATCGAAGCCGATGGCGGTAAGGTTCAAATTACGGCCAACGAAGCCAGCGATGTAGTTTCCCAAAGCATCAACGTAAGCGGCGTAGTGCGTGCCAACCGCATGCAATATGTCGGCGGTGAGATTGTGATCGATGCCGGTAATGGTGGCAAAGCGGAAGTCTCCGGCAATGTGTCTGCCAAAGGTGTTGGTGGCCAGGGCGGCAGCGTTAAAGTGCTGGGCGGCGATGTTGCTGTGAAATCCGGTGCGACCATTGATACTTCCGGTGAGCTGGGCGGCGGTGAAATTCTTGTTGGCGGCAACTTCCAGGGTAAAGGCCCTGAGCGCAATGCCACCAGCACGGTGATTGAAGAGGGCGCGACCCTGAAATCCGATGCCACGGTGAATGGCGATGGTGGTCGCGTGATCGTCTGGTCCAATGATACGACGGGCTTCATGGGCAGCATCTCCGCCCAGGGCGTTGGTGCTGGCAAAGGCGGTTTCGCTGAAGTTTCCGGTAAAGAAAGCTTTGTGTTCCTCGGTGATGTGAACCTGAATGCCGAAAGCGGCATTGCCGGTGACCTGCTGCTGGATCCTTCCTACATCATTATCCATAGCGGTTCCTTGAACATCTGGCCGTGGAACTCGGTTGAAAACCGTAACATCGTTTCCGCCAGCGCACTGGCCAATGCGTTGAAAAACGCCAACGTGACGCTGGATTCCGACAGCTTCATCGATGTGGGTACGCGGGCGGATTATTCCGAATACGGTCCTCTGGCCGGTTATCTGGCCGGTCTGCTGCTGGGCAATGGGGATATCAATGTTTCCACCTCCGGCCTGACGACGACGACGCATAACCTGACCCTGTCGGCCGATGTGGTGAATTTCAACCGTAACCTGACCATGGGTACGGGCAATGTGTTCGTAAATGCGCCGACCACCAACCTGAACGGCCAGATTTTTAACAATGTTGGCACGCTGCTGGATTCCACCAAGCTGAGCGGCAACTCCTCCACGGTGAACGTGAAATCCAATGCTGCGAAAATCCAGCAGGGTGTTCACATTGCCGGTACGGGTGCGACGGTGAATGTCGCCGCCGGTAATTATGCCGAGCAAGTAAAAATCGGCAAAAACCTGAACCTGGTTGGTTCCGGTGTTGGCGTGACCAACATCGTTGCTCCGGGCGCGCTTGCCAATAACGTGACCGTTTTCGGCACGCCGCGCACGGCCATCATCGGTGTGGAAGGCGCAAATAACGTTAATATCAGCAACCTGACGGTTGACGGCAACCAGAACGGCGCGGCTGCCCCGGGCAGCTTCACGGGTATTGCGTATGGCAATGCCGGCGGTACGGTTGACCATGTTGAAGTCAAGGGCGTTCGCCATTCGGGCAATAGCGGCGTGCAAGGCGGCAACGGCATTTATGCCGGTAACGATGACGGCGTGGCCCGTACGCTCAATGTAAGCAACAGCGTGGTTAAGGATTTCCAAAAGAACGGTATCACGACCAATGGTGATTTCCTGACCGCCAACATCACCAACAACACCATCACGGGTGCCGGCGCGGTGGATTACATCGCCCAAAACGGCATTCAGCTGGGTTATGGAGCCACGGGCACCATCTCCGGCAACAGCATCAGCGAGATCGGCTATACGCCGGACAGCTGGTCGGCTTCCAGCATCCTGGTATTCGATGCGGCTGACGGCGTGCAGGTTACGAACAACACCGTGACCGGCAGCGGCCACGACATCGGCGTTGCGGTGGTGAGCACCAGCCATGCGGTGATTTCCGGTAACAACATTGCCGGCAGCGATACGGCTATTTCCCTCGATGGCGGTCTGGACCCCATCTATGTGGGTTGGGGCATTGTTGGTGGCAGCGCCAGTAACAGCATCGATCACAACACCATCACGGGTGCCGTTACGACCGGTATCGATGTGCTGGATGCTTCCGCCACGACGATTGACGGCAACGTCATTCACCACGGTGCCAAAGGCATTGTGGTAACGGGCGCCACGGGCGATACGCAGATCAAGAACAACGTGCTGCATAACCTGGTTGGCAACGCGATTTCGCTGTTCAGCAGCACCGGATCCAAGATCCTGAGCAACTTCATCGGCCAGAACGAATTCGGCGTGTCTCAGGGCACGAACAACATCGTTGGCGATGGTATCCTGATCGCCGATTCCGACCATATCGACATCAAAGGTAACAAGATCACCGAAACGCACAGCCCGGCATGGGATGTGGGCAGCGGTATCCAGGCGCTGCGCAGCCATGATGTGACCATCGGCGGCACGGGTGTCGGCGAGGGCAACGTGATCACCAATTCCGGCTGGGATGGGATCCGCGTGGATGCCGAAGGCGGTTCCGTTTATAACTTCGATGTGCTCGGCAACGTGATCGACGGTGTTGAGCGCGTCGGTATGTATACCGAGAACCTGACCAACAGCTACCTGCGCTTCAACGTGATTGGCAATGTGCCGATGTATGGCGCCATTTATTCCTATGGCGGTACGGGCCTGAACATCATTGGCAACCATCTGGGCAACAGCAATGCCAACGGCATTCTGGTGGCTGGCCTCTATGGCACCAACACAATCAATGATAACTGGGTCAACTATGTTGGCGGTGACGGCATCCGTTCCGAGAATGTTAGCGGCACGCTGAATGTGACCAACAACCATATCGGCCACAGCATCTTCTTCAGCCCGATCGTCAGCGACCATGTGAATGGCAACGGTATCACGCTGATCAACACTGCGGGCGCGAATGTGAGCGGCAACGCGGTCGATAATTTCGGCTATACCGGTATCTGGGTAGATCCGAGCCCGAATACGTCGGTGACCAACAACACTATCACCGGCGGCGCGTACGGCGTGGTGGTGCTGGACAGCGACAACGTGACGGTGGGCGGCGCCAATGCCGGTGACCGTAACTACATCGATGGCGCTGGCGTAGGCATTTACGTCCAGAACAGCCACAGCACGGTGCTGGATAACAACAAGATCGATAATTCCAAATACCAGGCTGTGTATGCCACGGCTTCCAACAACCTGGACATCAAGAATAACGTTATAAACGGCTCCGGCACTGGCGCGATTGATCCGTTCCAGCTGAATGCCATTGAAGTGCATGGCGGCAATGGCCATCACATCACCGGCAACACGGTGACGGGCGCTGGCTGGGATGGCATCAGTATCTCTGATGCGACCAATGCGATTGCTTCCGGCAACGTGATTGCCAATTCCTTCCGTTCCGCGTTCGCGCTGGGCGGCGGCAGCGGCAACACCATCAGCGGTAACACGCTGAACAATAACTGGGGTGGCATGTGGATTTCCTATGGCACCGATACCGATATCATTGGCAACACCATCAACGGCACCACGGCCTGGCATGGTATTTATGTCGAAAGCAATGAGACCGGCATCACTATCGATGACAACACGATCACCGGTGCGGCGCTTGATGGCATCTATGCCCGCAATAGCAATACTGTGACGGTTCAGAATAACTCTATCAGCGGTTCTGGTGTGGATGGTATCTACGTGACCAACCTCAGCGGCACCACCAACATCACCAACAACAAGGTCAATAATTCCGGCAATGACGGGATCGACGTTGATGGATCGACCGGTGTTGTTCAAATCACCTACAACAACATCAACGGCACCGGCACGGTCGGTGGCGGCTATTCCGGCAGCGATGGTTATAACGGCATCGAAGTTTCCGGGACGACCAATGCCGTGATCTATACCAACACGGTGACGGGCGCTGCTTGGGACGGGGTGAACCTGCAAGACAGCACCGGTGCAAAAATCCTTAGCAATACCATCAGCAACACGCAGGGTGCTTCCGGCGTTGGCGTGCTGAACAGCAGCAACACCGAGATTGCCACCAACACCATCACCAACAGCTACCAGTATGGCATGTATATTGGCGGTCATACCGGCACGCTGAACATCCATGACAACACGGTGACCGGTGCGACGCTGCATGACGGTATTTATGTCACCGGCAGCCAGACGCCTTGGATCGAGAAAAACACGATCAATAACGTCGCGGGCGATGCTATCTCCGTTTACGCCAGCAGCAATGCCACGGTGAAAAAGAACAAGATCGGCCTCACGGGTGGCGCCAACAACATTGGCAGCGATGGTGTTTCCATCGTGGATTCCGCCAGCTCCACCGTTACCGGCAACGAGATTGTCAATGTGGTGGGCAGCGGCGTGTTCATCGACCCGAGCCCGAACAGCGCGGTGATCGGCAACACCATCACGGGTGGTGCGAACGGCGTGTATGTTCTGAGCGCGGATAACGTGACGGTAGGTGGCGCCAATGCCGCTGACCGCAACTTCATCACGGGTTCTGGCACGGGTGTGCGCGTTGAAAACAGCGCGGGCTCCAACGTGTGGAACAACTCCATCACCGGTTCTCTGGGCGATGGCGTGTATGTAAGCGGCCTGACGGGCACGAACGTGATCCAGGGCAACACGGTTTCCGGTTCCGGCGATGACGGGATCGAGGCCAATGGCTCCGCCGGTGTGACCATCAAGAAAAACAAGGTGAGCAACAGCCACGATAACGGCATTGCGCTGTGGAACAGCGCAGGCGCCACGGTGGGTGGTTCCGGTTCCAGCGATGGCAACACCATCAGCGGTTCCGGCTGGGATGGGGTGAATGTCTGGTACAGCGACAATGCCCAGATCCTTCGTAACGCCATCAGCGATTCCACCGGTGCATCCGGCGTGGGTGTGCTTGAATCCGCTAATGTGAAGATCGACCGCAACAACATTCAGGACGTTGCGCGTCTGGGCATCTATGGCGGCAATGTCGATAATGTTCAGATCACCAACAACACTATCAAGGGTGCAGGCCTGGAAAACAGCGGCACGGGCTGGTTGAGCGGCATCCATGTGGAAGCTACCGATGGCCTGACCATCACCGGCAACGATATCGACGGCACCAAAGGCGACGGTATCAATTCCGGTGGGGCCATCAATTACGGTTCTGCCAACAATACCGGTGTTATCCTGATCAACAGCAACAAGGTTAAGAATGTTGCGCGTCATGGTATCTACGGTTCCGCCAATGTGGATGAAGTGAAGTCCAACACCATCAACGGTGCGGGTGGCGACGGTATCGAGATGAACAGCAGCGCCGATGTTGTGATCCAAAGCAATAAGGTTGGCCTGACCGGCGGTGCGAACAACATCACGGGCGACGGCATCAATGTGAACGGTTCCGTCCGTGCGCATGTGAACAGCAACGAGATCAGCAACACGGTCCGTAACGGTATCTACATCAATGGCAGCAACTACGCCGAAGCGCTGAGCAACATCATCAGCAAAACCGGCCTGAACGGCATTTATGTAAACCCGAGCGACTATGTTCAGGTGAAGCTCAACAGCATCACTTCCGCCGGTCTGGACGGTATCAGCATTCTGGGCGGCAAAGAAGCCACGATCGACAACAACACGATCGCCGGCGGCAATGGTTCCGGTAACACTATGGGTGCCGATGGCGCCGTGCGTGACGGTATCCATGTGGATGGCAACAAGGATGTTGTGATCTCCAACAACCAGATCAAAGGCGGCAACGGCACCGTTGGTCTGACCGGTCTGGGTGCCGGTGGCAAAGGCGCTGGCGCTAACGGTATCTTCGTGACCGGCAGCACGGGTGCAAACATCCACCACAACCAGATCAAAGGCGGCAATGCCGGTGCTACGTTCTCCGGCATCACCGCAGGTGGTATTGCTGCGGGTGCAAACGGCATCCAGCTGGTGTCCAACAACAATGCGCATATCAACAGCAACGCGATCAACCGCGTTGGTAACCACGGTATTTACGTCCAAAACAGCAACAGCACGGATGTCAGCCTGAACACGATCGGCGACGGCATCAACTATGGTGCGGTTGTGGATGGCATCAATATCGAAGGCGGCCGTCAGGTCAGCGTCGATAACAATACCATCCAGGGCGGTCTGCTGAACGCCCAGGGCGCTGGTCATGACGGCATCCATGTGGTGAATAACCGCGAAGCACGCATTACCAACAACACGGTGAAGAGCGGCCTTGGCATCGGTTCCGAAGGCGCCGGTAACCATGGCATCTATGCCGATAACAGCGGCGCAATCATCGGTGGCGGTTTTGATGCCATCCTTGGCCAGCTGCGCAGCGGCATCGTGGTGACGGGTAACAAGATCATCGCGGCCGGTCTGTCCAAAGGCGCCGTGGTGGACGGTATCCATATCAACAACAGCGCAGGCGGCCTGGCCGGTGCGCGCGCCAACGTCAGCGGCAACACCGTAACCTGGGTTGGCAATGACGGTATCTTCGTCAGCAACACCAACGGTGTGCTGGTGGATAATAACGGTATCACCCTTGCCGGTGATGATGGCATCGACCTACGCGATTCAAACCTTGCCCATATCGGCACCAACACGGTGACCGGTGCTGGCGATGTCGGCATCTTTGTGGATCCGAGCAGCTTCGTGGTGGTGGAAAACAACACCGTTACCGGTGCTGCCAGCCATGGTATCCAGGTGCAGTACGGCCTCTCCAACACGGTGCGCAACAACAGCGTGAGCCTGGTTGGCGGCGATGGCATCAACATCGACCAAAGCGCGCTGGCCAACGTGACTGGCAACACCGTGACGGGTGCCGAAGGCGATGGTATCCATGTTTATGGCAGCCTGGGCAGTCATATCGGCGGCAACAATGTTACGCTCGTTGGCCTGGATGGCGTTGAAGTCATCAGCTCCAGCGGCAGCAGCATCACCGACAACACGGTGACCGGTGCCGGCGAAGAAGGCATTGACCTGAGCGACAGCAGCCTGACGACCATCAGCGGCAACCATGTTACCGGTACGGCCAGCCATGGTATCCTGGTGGATGGCGGATTGCTGAACCAGATCACCGGCAATAATGTAACGCTGGCTCTGGGTGGCGACGGTATCCATGTGAATAACAGCCAGCTTGCCAATATCAGCGATAACCTGGTCACGCTCGTGACGGGTGACGGTATCGAGGTGCTTGGCTCTAACGGCAGCCTGATTGGCAACAACACCGTAACGGGTGCCGGTGAAGAAGGCATTGACGTGAGCGGCAGCAGCCTGGTCGGCATTATCGGCAACACGGTTACCGGTACCGGCAGCCACGGCATTCTGCTGAATGGCGGTTTGCTGAACAAGATCAAGGGCAACACGGTTACCCTGGCTCTGGGCGGCGACGGCATCCATGCGGATAACAACTGGTTCCTCGATGTGAGCAACAACCTCGTTACCCTGTCCTTCCAGGATGGTATCGAAGTGACCGGCACGCTGCTGAGCTCCATTGCTGACAATACCGTGACGGGCGCCGGCGAAGAAGGCATCGAACTGAGCGGCAGTAGTCTGACCACCATCAGCGGCAACCAAGTTACCGGCACCGGTAGCCATGGCATTGCAGTGGATGGCGGCATTCTGAACAGCGTGCTTGGCAACACGGTTACCCTGGCTCTCGGTGGCGATGGTATCCATGTCAATAACAGCTGGTTCAGTACCATTGCCGGTAACGGCGTGTTCCTGGCTGCTCAAGACGGCATCGACGTGAATGGCAGCCTGCTGGCCAACATTCATGACAACACCGTTGCGGGCGCTGGCGAAAACGGCATCAAGGTGAGCAACAGCTGGCTGTCCCGTATCGTGGACAACACGGTTACCCTTGCCCTGGGTGATGGTATCAATGTGAGCAACAGCTGGTTCAGCACCGTTGCCGGTAACGGCGTGACCCTGGTTGGTCATGACGGTATCGATGTGGATGGCAGCCTGCTGGCCAACATCCATGACAACACCGTGGTTGGCGCTGGCGAAAACGGCATCAAGGTGAGCAACAGCTGGCTGTCCCGTATCGTGGACAACACGGTTGCCCTGGTGCTTGGCAACGGTATCGACCTACGCGATTCCAGCTTCGCCTATATCAATGGGAACAATGTGTTCCTGGTGGGCGATAACGGTATCTTCGTTGATCCGAGCAGCTTCGTGACGGTTGCCAACAACACCGTGATCGGTGCGGTTAATAACGGTATCGAAGTTCAGGACGGCATCTTCAACACCGTACGCAACAACTCGGTTGCGCTGGTGGGTGGCGATGGCATCCATGTGAGCAACAGCTGGTTTGCAAACGTGCTCGACAACACGGTCATGGGCGCGTTGCATGACGGCATTTATGTTGAAGGCAGCGGGTTTGCCAATGTGAATGGCAACACGGTTGGCTTTACCGGCGATGACGGCATTGACGTGCGCAACAGCTTTGCCGCCGATGTGAACGACAATAATGTATTCCTGACGCTGGGTGATGGCATTCAGGTGCGTGACAGCGCGTTTGCCGATATCAAACGCAACACCGTAACCGGTGCTGCCGATGATGGCATCGATGTTGAAGGCAGCGCTTTTGCGGATGTGAACCAGAACCGTGTCAGCTTCGTTCTGCACAACGGTATCGAAGTGTCCGACAGCTTCAATGCGGACGTGATCGGTAACCGCGTTGCGTTTGCCGGCCATAACGGCATCGACGTGGACAATGCCGATTACGGCGATATCCGCGGCAATGACGTGATCTTCGCTGGAAACGACGGTATCCATGTTGAGGACAGCCGCTATGTGGACGTGAAAGGTAACGTGGTGGCCTTTGTGCTAGGTGACGGTATCGACGTGGATCACAGCCGTGGTGCTGACATCCGCCGCAACCGTATCGCGTTTGCCGGTGATAATGGTATCGAAGTATCCGACAGCCGCGATGCCAACATCGATAACAACGTGGTGGCTTTCGTGCTTGGCGACGGTATCCATGTGAATGACAGCCGCAATGTGGATGTGAACCACAACTTCATCGTCTTCGCACTGCATGACGGTATCGATGTAGATGGCAGCCGCAATGCCGACATCAACCGCAACCGCATCGCGTTTGTTGGTGATAACGGTATCGAGCTGTCTGACAGCCGTAACTCCGACATTAATGGCAACCGTATCGCCTTCACGGGTGGCAATGGTATCGATGTGGATAACAGCGATTACACCGATGTTCGTCGCAACGATATCTTCCGTCCCGGCGAGAATGGTGTGGAAATCAACGACAGCTTCGCTGTGGATGTTGACCACAACACCATCCGCGGTGCTGGCGATAACGGCGTGTTGGCATACCATGCCGACCTGCTGCGCGTGCGCGGCAACAGCATCACCGGCTCGAATGAAGACGGTGTGCATGTATCCTACAGCGACGGCGTGCACGTGCTCCGCAACACCATCTCCGGCTCCGGCGATGATGGAGTGGATATCAGCTACTCCGGCACTTACTGGGATGACCTGCCGATGGGCCTTATGGAGGATTCGTCCGAAGGTGGCGAAGGCTCCTCCGGCACGCATACGGTTGTGGCCCGCAACGATATCAGCGATTCCGGCACTCATGGCGTTCGCGCTTACGAGACCAATGATATCCGTATCAGCCGCAACATCATCACCGATTCCGGTGTGGATGGCGTGAACCTCGGCAACAGCGATTATGCCAAGATTCGCCGCAACACCATCACCGGCGCGGGTAGCGATGGCGTGGATGTGTGGCAGGATGCCGGGTATGTGATGGCAGCCAAAAACCTCTATTCAGAAGATTACGAAGGCTACTATTACGGCACCAGCTATGGCGTGGAAGTGACGGACAACGTTATTACCGGCACGTCGGAAAGCCCGATCACGGAGAATGGCGTTCGCGCCACGAATGTGGGCGGCATTCTGATTGCCGACAACACCATCAGCGGCCAGTCCTTCGGCGATATCGGCGAAGACGGCGTGCATCTTGAGAATGCCAGCTATGGTCAGGTTCTGCGCAATATCATCTACAATGTCGGCAGCGACGGCGTAGAGATTGCCAGCACCTATGCCGATGAAATGGGCAGTGAAGGTGGTGACTCCATCATGCCGCTCATCCTCGGCGGCGATGGCAGCGTGGGCATCGTGGTGTCTGACAACACGATCGGCGCGGCTGGCCAGCATGGCATCAATGCATACGATGCCGACGGCCTGGTAACCGAGCGCAACGTAATCGGCACCAGCGAGCTTGGCCAGGTTGCCCGCGATGGTATTCATATCTTTGCCAGCGATAATGTGGTGGTGCGTGGCAACACGATCACCGGCGCGGGTGAAGACGGTATCGACATCAGCGGCGTTCAGTCCGAAACCGTACCGGGTGACGATAGCGGCGAAGGTGGCAGTGACCAGGTGTTCCAGCTCTTTGCCGGTCCGAGCTTCTTCTTCACCGGCAGCAGCAACAATGCGCTGGTGGAAGGCAACGTGGTGACGGATTCCGCTGAAAACGGCATCAAGCTGACGGATACGCCGAACGCGCAGGTGCTTAGCAACACGGTTACCGGCAGCGGTGATGCGGGTATCTATGCTCTGCGTGCGGACGGTCTGCAGGTTGGCAGCAACGTGGTGGATACGGCCAGCGACGGCATCTATGTCGATGACAGCCAGAACACCGTACTGCGCTTCAACCGCATTACCAACGCCACGCGCGGCATTCACCTGATCAACAGCGAGACGGACCTGCAGGACAACACCGTTGTCGGCGGTCAGGACGGCCTGGTGGCTGAGGGTGCAGACGGGTTCCTGCAGTTTGTCGGTGTGAACAACGTGTTCCAGGGCCAGAGCCGCTACTTCATCGATCTGGAAAATAACTTCATGGATAATCAAGTGATTGATGCCCGCGGGGTTTATTTCAACGGTATCTTTGGTGGCACCGCTACGCCTGCACAGATCGCCTATATCGAGACCAAGCTGCATGACCAGGATGATGAGTCCACGGTTGGCCAGATCTTCAGCCTGCCTGCAGCCGGTCCGTCGGGTTTCAGCTTCTTCCTCTCCCTGCTGGAGCAACTGTTCCGCGACAGGTCGCCCGAGCCGATCTTCTCGATCGCCGGTCAGACCATTGAGACCAATGGTTTCAACGCGCCGTTCGGTTTCACCCCGGTTAAGGTGAATCTGAGCTTGAATGGCAGCACCCCGCCCGCTACACCTAACTCATTCAACGTGGCAGGTATGAGCGATACGGAACTGGCTGGCATCGCGCCGGCTGCTGGTCCGGGCGCACAGGGCGGCCAGTCGCAGCAAGGTGAAAACCAAGGCGGCAGCTCCGGCTGCGCCGCGGGCTTCCTCAGCTCCGGCTTCAGCCCGGCTTACAATATGGGCACCTGCCAAGTCAGCCAATAAGGGGAACCCATGAGCAAGACGACCAAAGCCTCCAATGGTAAAGCTGGTTCGGATAAAGCGGCTTCCGCACAGGAAGCCGCCCAGACCGGTCTGCCGCTTTTCCTGAAGAACCCCCGTCCGCTTGACGCTGAGGTGCATGGCACCGCCGGTCTCAAGAAAGACGGCAATTTCAACTTCGCCCAGCAGACCAACTCCGTGCCCATTACGCTGGCGGAACTGCCGGAAGCGGCCCTTTATTACCCGATCGTTTTCACGGGTGATGACTCGGCGCTGCCGGTGGTGGTGCTTGGCCTGGAGCAGAGCAACTACTTTGTCAGCGACAAAGGCCAGTGGAACGATGCCAATTACATCCCGGCCTATGTGCGCCAATATCCGTTTGTGCTGATGGAAGTGGATAACGGCAAGCGCCTGGTGCTGTGCGTGGATGAGGCTGCTGAAAGCTTTACCGCCAAAGGTCCGGGCAATGCCTTTTTTGAAGCCGACAAGAAACCGACGGCTTTCACGCAGGGCGCGCTGGATTTCTGCACGGCCGTGCATCAGCAGCACATGCTGACGCGTGGGTTTGTTGAAGTGCTGAAGCAGTATGATCTGCTGTCGCTTCAGGGAATTCAGGTGAATGTCAGCCAGGGCAAAACCATCCGCCTCAGCGGGTTCAAGATTCTGGACGAAGCCAAATTCAACCAGCTGCCGGGTGAGACCATCCTGAAGCTGCGCGAGCAGGGCTATCTCGGCCTGATTTACATGGTGCTGGCTTCCAGCCGTAACTGGCCGAAGCTTGCCCGTTTCGCCACGCTGGACACACGCAAGGCCGCTTAGTCCGGCAATTAAATGATCAAGGCCGCCGGAGTTTTCCGGCGGCCTTTTTTATTTCTGCTTTTTTGCCGGTTTCTTTTTGTTTTTCGGCCTGGCCGTGGTTGCGGAAGCCGGGGCGGGTTCGGGCTGAGCAGGCTTGTCGAATACACCGGTTTTCAGTCGTTGGATGTAACTGTTGGTTTCTTTGATGATGCGGGGGGTCAGCAGATAGACGGCTATGAGATTGGGCACACCCATGCCGAGAATCAGCAAATCAGAAAAATCGAGCACCAGGCCGAAATGCATGATGCCGCCGAAGAAAGTCGCCGTGCAGAAAAGCAGCTGATAAAGACGGATGCCGCGCTGGCCGAAAAGATAGGTCCAGGCCATTTCGCCATAATAGCTCCAGCCCAGGATGCAGCCATAGGCAAAGATCAGCACGTTGATGGTCAGCAGGATGGGGAACCAGGGGCCAACGGTCTCAAACGCACGGGCGGCGATCAGCACGCCGTCTTCCAGTGTGCCGCCGACATAGGCCTTGGTCACCACGACGGTTAAGCCCGTCATCAGGGCGATGATGGCGGCAAAGAAAGGTTCCAGCAGCGCTACTGCGCCTTCGCGTACGGGCTCGGTAGTTTTGGCGGCGGCGTGGGTGATGGGGGCCGAACCAAGGCCGGCCTCGTTGGCAAAGGATGCGCGCTTGAAGGCAATGGCGAGCATACCGATAAGTCCGCCCGCAGCGGCCTCACCCGAGAAAGCATTGCTGAAGATGCTTGCCAGGGCAGCGGGAATCTCCCCTGCATTCACGGCGATGATCAACAGGCAGCAGCAGATATAAAGCACGCCCTTAAGCGGCGTGACGATGTTAGTGACCTTGGCCACGCGTTTGATGCTGCCGATAAGCACGAGGAACACGCTGCCTGCGATGAGAAGGGAGGGTATCCATTTGTAATCCTCCAGCGAGTGGAAGGTGTTCACCAGGATTTTGACCGACTGGTTGGACTGGAACATGTTGCCGCCACCTAGGGCGCCGCCCATGCAGAAGAAAGCAAAGACAATGGCCAGGTATTTGCCGAACACGGGCATGTTGATTTCCGCCAGGCCATGACGGATGTAATGGAACGGGCCGCCATAGACCTTGCTGGTGGCATTGTCGATGCGGCGGTAGGACAGGCTGAGGACGACCTCGGCATATTTGCTGGACATGGCGAACAGGCCCGCGAGCACCACCCAGAACACCGCGCCCGGCCCGCCCACGGCCACGGCCACCGAAATGCCCGCGATGGAGCCAAGCCCCACCGTGCCGGAAATGGCGGCGCATAATGCCTGGAAATGGTTGATCTCGCCGCTGTCGGCGGCTTGGTCGTATTTGCCGCGAACGATATCGATGGCATGGCCGAAAAGTCGGATGTTCACAAAACGCAGCGCCAGGGTGAAGAAGAGGGCGGCGCCCAATAGCCAGAGCACGATGAAATCAAAGCCTGCGATTTTGTAGAACAGAAAGGCTGAAAAGGCGTTGTTGATGATCTGCAGCAGCGACTCACCCATGCCGGCCAGGTTCATGTTATTCTCCCTTTATGTTAATGCCGCCACCAGTGGTTTTCATTGATGGCGTAAATTGGATGGTAATGCTTGATGCGGGTGCTTTCGGTGACTTTGGGGATGTAGTTATCCAGCACCAGTGCCCGGCCATTGAACGAGACCACCAGCACGGCGTGCATCATGTTGATATTGGAATCCTTCAGGATGACGATGCGCATATCCTCGGGCGAGAAGCCCAGTTCCCGCAGGGTCATGTATTTGGCGATGGCGTAATCCTCGCAGTCACCGCTGCGGTTGATGAATTGCAGCGGGGTTTCCCAATAGTCATCCATGCCCCAGTTAACCAGATCGGTGATGTAAGGGGAGCGGTTCATTTCATCATTTACTGCATAGATCTGGGATTCGCGGCCAAGCGATTCCGCGCTCGATACGAATTCTTCCCACTGGGCGGGTTTGCATTGATCGTTTGGGCAATTTTCCAGAGCCTTGTTCAGGTCTTTTGGGTGCGTATCCAACACGCGCAGCCATTTCTTGAACATGCTGATATCGCCGGATTCCCGCTTGGGAGGGCTGAAATAAGCCGGAAACGCCGATGCATCCGCCACAAAGCCAAGTGCAAGCCAAAGCGACCAAAAAAGGGCTATGGCGGCAGTATGAAATGGTTTGGGTTGCCTCAGCATATGGCCACTATATAGTCATTCCTGAAAGAGTTCATACATTATTTGGCATGTCGCGGCGCAATGCCGTGGCAGCCCCTATGGAAACCACATGGCCGACCAGCAGCAAGCTTCGACCCAAACCATGATCCATGCCGAACAGGGGAGTGCGGGCGCCAGAAGCACCCCCGCCAGTATCCGCAGTCTTACCATGCTGCTGGCGTTTATTATGCTGGCCGGTTTCGCCGTGCTCTGGCAAGTGGGTAGCCACCAGCGTGAGCAGGAGAGCCTCAAGGCACAGCATTTGCTCCGTGTGCTGGCCGACAGCCGTGCGGAAGCCCTGCGCGCACGCCTGCAAAGCCGCTTCGATGTGCTGCAGGATATTGCCAATAACGATACGGTGACGCTTTATCTCTCGGAAGTGGAGCAAGCTGCCGCGCAAGGACAGGGGCCGGATTACAGCCTGCCGGAAATCACCTCGCTGCGCATGCTGGTGCAGGTGGCGGCCGCACGCGGCGGGTTTGAACCGACTTATGCATTGCCGCCCACGCCGTCATCGGCACCGGTGGTGGTGGGTGGGGTCGCCTTGCTGAACATGAAGCGTGAGCCGCTGGTGATGTCGCGCACCATGCCGCCGTTGGAGGCGGGAGGCTTGAAGGACAGGCTGGCCAAGCTGCCGCTGGCGAAAAGCCATTTCATCGATTTGTACCCGATGGCGGACGGGCGTTTGGCCATGGCGTTTGTCGTACCGGTATTTGCCGTGCAAGGCACCCGCATGGATACCGACCAGCGCGGCTGGCTGGTGGCGGTTGAGCGTGCCGATGCCAGCCTGCTGCAAACCGATATTCCCACCGTGGAGCCATATAAAAACGTGACGCTGCAGCTGGTGCGCCAGGGGGCAAAACAGGTGGAGTGGCTGGAAAATAAAGGCCAGGACGTGGCGTTGAAAAATATGGATGCCACCACACCTGATCTGGTGCCGGCCAAGTTGCTGCAGGATTCCGGCCGATTCGTATCGGGTGTGGATATGAGCGGCACCAAGGTGATGGCCGTGGCGCAAAAGGTTGCGAATGTTCCCTGGCTGGTAATGGCAAGCCTGCCGGCCAAGGATGCGCTGCATGAAGCGAACCAGCAGATTCAGCGCATGGGGCTGATGCTGGCGGTGGTGTTTATGCTCGTGATCGTGGGTGTGGTGTGGATGTGGCGCAAGGTGAGCCTGCAGCGCGCCGAGGAACTGGCGCATGACCTGAAGGGTGTGACGGCGCAGCTATCCTATGAGCATGCGCTGCTGGAAGTGGTGACGGATGCCGAGCCGGATGTGATGTTTATCTGCGACGAGGAAGGCATTTATCATTATGCCAACCGTCGCCTGGCCACCTTGTTGAAGACAAAGGCGGAAGACATTGTCGGCAAGCATCTGGTGCAGGTGATCGGCCCGCATGAGGCGGAGCGTCATCAGCCCTGGATGGAGGATGCGTTGAGCACCCGCACCAGCCATGTGCATGTACACCAGCTGATTGCCAAGAAGGGGCTTCAGGTTTTGCAGACGACCTATATACCCGTGGATGATCTGCCCACACCGGAGGGAACGCACAAAAAAGGCGTGCTGGTGGTGGAGCAGGATATCACGGCGCTGTCGCTGCAGAAGGATAAGGCCGAGCGCCTGATGACGCGCCTGGTGGCGACCCTGATGGGGCTGATCGACAAGCGTGACAAATTCGCGGCCGATCATTCCGTGCGGGTGGCAAAGCTTGCACGCGCGCTGGCGGAAAGCATGAAGCTGGATGAGACCACACAAAAGACGGCGGAGATCGCCGGCAGTCTGATGAACCTTGGAAAGCTGTTCATTCCCGAGGCGCTGCTGACACAGGAAGGCAGACTGAAGGCGGGCGACCTGAAGAAGATACGCGAGAGCATTATCGCTACCGCCGATCTGCTTCAGGATATCGAATTCGACGGTCCGGTGGCGGATACGATCCGTCAGTGTAAGGAGTTCTGGGATGGCAGCGGGATGCTTGGCATGAAGGGTGAGAAGATACTCATGGCGGCGCGAGTTGTGGCGGTGGCCAATGCGTTCATCAGCCTTACGTCCGACCGTGCCTTCCGTAAGGCCATGTCTACCGATGACACGATTCGTCAGCTGTTGGATGATATGGGCACGCTTTATGACCGTGCCGTTGTTGTGGCGCTTGCCAATCTGGTGGTGAGTAAGGGCAACGACTGGCTGGACCGGGACGCGGCTTAATGCCTAACCTGCGCTTTGCGCCCATTAGGGCACGAGGCTTCAAGGGTCCCACTCGCGGCGCTCGTATACAATAAATACATTTTAAAGGGTGCGTTTGCGCTTCTGGATTGCCTGTTCCAGCGTTTGTAGAAACTGAGAACGGTCCTGCTTGGTGAAGCTGGGGTTGTGGCCTTTGATCTCGCCGGCCTCGCGCAGGTAGGCGGTGAATTCACGCATGGCGAGCGCGCTACCGATGTTGGCCTTGGTGAAAGGTTTGCCGGTTGGGCCGATGACATCGGCCTGTTTTTCCAGGCAGCGGGCGGCGAGTTTGATATCGGCCGTGATGGCGATGTCGCCCGCTTCGATATGTTCGGTAATCCAGTCGTCCGCGGCATCAGGCCCCTGGCCGACCAGAATACGGTGAATATTGGGGCCGGTTGCACGGAACAACCCGCTGTTGCTGACCATGTATACGGAAAGCGCGTGACGTTCCGCCACGCGCATCACCTCATCCTTCACCGGGCAGGCATCGCCATCCACATAGATGTTCAGCATATGGCGATGCCCCGGTTCGGATTATTTATCGCCGAAGCGGCCCTTTTCACTGGACCATTTGTTCCATTGCTCGCGCAGCTCGGCAATGGAGGATGGCGAGGGGGAATCACTGGCAAGTGCTGCATCCAGCTTTTCACCGAAGCTTTTGAAGCTTGCGTCCAGCTCGCGGTCAGCGGAGCTTTTATTGGCTTTATCCAGTGTTTCTTTCACCTGTTTCAGCAGGCGTTTGCTTTCGGTGAAGGCATCGGCCTTGGCGAGCGTTTCGGCGGTTTCAAGCGCCAGCTTGCCTTTGTCATAGCCGACGGAGCTAAAATAGAAATAGCGCAGGTCGCGCTCCTGGGATTTGCTCAGGATGTCGTTGGCTTCCATCAGCGCGCCAGCATTGACCTTAGCCTGAGCGTCCTTGATGTCGGATGCCATCATGTTGTTGAAGCGGAGGTTCACCAGCGTGGCCTGCAGATCCGTCAGTTCGGGGTTGGTTTCGGCACTATCCCAGCTGCCGACGCTAGCCTGGTTGCTGTTGCCGAACAACGGCACCACGATGCCGATGGATTTATCGGCGATGGCATAGGAGATATACAGAGCGCGCACGGCGTTGTGGGTGCCGCTCAGTTCATTGCGGCGGTTGAGCTCGAACATGGCGGTGGAGGCATTCTCGAGCGACTTGGCGGCTTTTTCCTTGTTACCGGTCAGCATGTGGTAACGCGCTTCGCTTATGAGCCAGAGCACGGCTTCCTGGGAATATTCATCCGGCTGGCCGGTATAAGCGCCGGGGTAGATTTTCACCGGAGCGGGATAATCGGCCACAATGGTTTTGCCGGCTGTGGCGGTCGTTGCTTTGGTGATGTTGCCGGTTTCTTCTTTCACGGTGGTTTTGGTGGTGGTTTCTACCGTGGTGGTGCTTTGGATGGTTTCTTTGATAAGGCCTTTGTCATCCGGCAGCGCAACAGCCTTGGCAGGCGCTTCCTCTAACGTGGATTTTGCGGTTTCCACCGTGGTGGTGAGGGAAGGGACGGCTTCAGCCGGTTTACTGTCATCCAATGCCGGGGCATCCAGAGTGATGCCGGATAGGTTGCCGCTATCTTCGCTTTGAAGAGAGAAGGATTCCGATCCATCCAAAGCCAAGGCAGCTGAGGAAAGCAGAGTGGTGCAGGTTAGCAACGCCGCCAAGGTGATGGTACGCATGTTCTTCTCCATATTCTTGATAACCAACGAGATGGCGATACTGCACCAGAAGCCGTTATTTGGCAAGTTTGCGCGCTGCATTAAAGGGAAGATTAAAAACCTGTAATGTACGAAGGATGCCTTTCACACGCTCGTATCATAGGTATCAGAACACTGATACTGGAGATGACCTATGAAACGCCTCATGCTTGCTCTTGCCGTCGTGGCCGGTTTAAGCGCCATGGCACCCCAAGCCGCCCATGCTGGTGACAGCCGTTTTTACCTGAATATCGGCGGGCCTTCCTATGTGGTTCGGGAGCGGGCCTATTACGAGCCTGCTTATTATCAGCCTACTTATTATCGTCCTGTACGGTATGTGGAACCGCGCCATGTGCATAAGCACCACCGTCGCGAGCGCGATTATTATGTGCGGCGTGCCCCGGTGGAGCGTGTGGTGTACCGTGAAGAACCGCGCGGCTGGTTCGGCTTCAGCTTCTAGCCTGACAGGTTAAACGAAAACAGCCGGGAATTATCCCGGCTGTTTTTTATTCGATTTTGTCGCAGTTAAGCGGCAAAACCGCGGTTCTGACCACGCGGATTGCCTCCGCGGCTGTTGCCTTTTGTCCAGGTATTGGACTGGCCGTTGCCACGAGGTTTAAATCGCGCAGGCTTGTCGCTACCGCCTTCCAGACGTTCGCTGCGTTCCTGACGGGGACGAGCGGCATCATGTGCCCAGTTTTGTTTCGGCTGCTCTTTATGCGGTCTTTCCGTGCGCGGCATGTCGGACGCGGCGTGAAACTCATCACCTTTTCGGTTGCGCCCTTCACCACGGGGGGCTTGCGCATCCCGCGGTTGATCGTCGCGGCGAGGGCGGCGAGCATCACCATCCTGACGATTGCCCTTAAAACCACCGCCGTTGCGGCCGCGGCCACCGGAGCGTTTGCCTTCCGAGCGGTTGCCGCCGGATGAGAAGCCTTCCAGTTTTTCACCCGGATGCATCAGTTTGTGAATGGCGCGCCATTTGCTGCCATCCTGCGGGGTGATGAGGCAGATGGCCGAGCCTTCCGCACCCGCGCGGGCCGTGCGGCCGATGCGGTGAATATAATCTTCCGGCGCCTGGGGCAGGTCGTAGTTGATCACGTGCTCGATGTGCGGAATATCCAGACCGCGCGCAGCGATGTCGGTTGCCACCATGATGCGGTGTTTCTTATCGCGGAAGGACTGGATTACGCGGTCGCGCTTGTTCTGGCGCAGGTCGCCATGGATGGCGTCCGCGCTGTGGCCGCTGCGGGAAAGTTTAATCGCCATTTTCTCGGCACCCCATTTCGTTTTGACGAAGATGATGATGGAGCCTTCGCGGTTATTCAGCTGTTCGATCAGGTGATTGTATTTATCGCCCTCGGACGTCTGGATGATCTCCTGCTGAATCTTGGGAGCAGCGGCCGTGGTGGAACCAACGGTGATGCGGACAGGATCCGTCAGGTATTTGCTGGAAAGCTGCATGATGTTGCCGGGCATGGTGGCCGAGAACATCAGCGTCTGGCGCTGCTTGGGAAGGTATTTGGCAATCTTTTCCAGCTGAACACCGAAACCCATGTCAAGCATGCGGTCGGTCTCGTCCAGTACCAGGAAGCCCGCATCGTGCAGGGCCAGGGTGCCGCGCGCCAGGTGGTCGTTGATACGGCCAGGCGTGCCGACGATGAGGCGCGGACGCGCGCGCAGCTGCTGAAACTGCTTGGGCATGGGCTCACCGCCAATAAGCAAGGCGGTTTTGATGGGGCTATATTTGCCGAGCATCTTTTCCAGTGCTTCCAGCACCTGAACGGCGAGTTCGCGCGTCGGCGTCAGCACCAGGGCAGAGCCGCGCGGTTTGTTGAGCAGGTGGGCCACCAGCGGAATGCCGAAGGCACCGGTTTTGCCCGTGCCCGTCTGGGCGGAGCCGAGAATATCTTTGCCTTCCAGCGCAAGCGGAATGGCCTGGGCTTGGATAGGGGTGGGGGTGTTGAATTGCATTTGCTCAAGCGAATGCATAAGCTGCATGGGCAGCCCGAGAGATTGGAAATTCTCCATTGGGTATCCTTTAATGTATTTTTATTATGAAAAGCTGTGAATCTCGCCAGAACCCTGATTGCAGGGCCATGCACCCTTTGTGGTGCGGAAATATGCAGCTTGCAGGCGCGCTGCTAAAAGGGGCGGATCACACAGCACCCATTGGAGTGCTAAATAATGCGGTTCTTAGTCACGCCTTATTGCCCGCAGCGGAATGCCGCGGGCAACAGTATTCGGTAGTCAAGAAATAGGACGCGTATTAGGCAACCAGTTTCAGGTTTGCAGCAGAGGTCTTGCCTTTGTTGGTGGCGAGTTCGTAGCTGACTTTCTGGCCTTCGTTCAGACCGGCGAGGCCTGCACGCTCAACCGCGCTGATGTGCACAAACACATCGTTGCCACCTTCTTCCGGCTGAATAAAGCCGTAGCCTTTGGTGGGGTTGAACCATTTAACGGTACCGGTAGCCATGGGTAGTTCTCCTAAAAAGTAGTCTATTGATCATGCGTAGTGACTGTCATTGCCTGCCTTAAGGGCCGAAAACAACAGAAAGAGCCTTGTATTCTCAGCTTTCGCTGTAACTCTTAGTCACGCAGCATAATGATCGACTTCTCAGAAGACCCTTATGTATCAGTAAGATAGGCCGGTTTGGACGGCCCGCAAAGGCGAAGAGTAAAACAAACACTCGGCTGGTCTTTTAATGCTACGCGCTGGAAAAGTCAAGGTAATTGCATGGGTTGTGCCAGGAAAGCCCCCTTGTCATACAAGAGGGCTTCCTTGCGGAGTAGCTAGGCTGCAGCGAGGTTTTGCGCATTGCTGCGTTTCAGAATGGCTTCCGCCAGGTCGTTTTCCGCATCATTATGAGTGGTCACGGCAATGAGAATGGCCCCGCCTTTCACATCGCTTTCGTAAAGCTTGGCTTCGTGTTCCGGCAGACCGAGGCCGATAAGGCCGCCTACCAGACCGCCCGTCAGCGCACCTGCGCCACCGCCGGTGAAGGCGGCAACAAGCGGGCCAGCTGCCAGAAAGCCCGCACCCGGAACAGCAACCGAGCCGATGGCAACCAGTCCGGCCGCGATGGCGCCGATAATGCCGCCAACTACGCCACCGGTGGCGATGCCTTCCGGCGCTTTGCTGGCATCCTCAATGCCGAAGAATTTGCTCCGCGTCTGTTCGTTCATCAGCACGCTGACGTCGTTACGGCTGAAGCCGGAGGTTTCCAGTTCAGCAATGGCGGATTCTGCATCGGCACGGGTGCGAAATGTCGCGGTGATGGTCTTGGTCATGGGTGTCTCCTGTTTCCTATTTGGTGTGTAATGGCAGCATCTGCCATAGCGTGCTCAGACTAGGCGGCGTGCCGTAAAGATGCGATGGCACGTGGCCGCTTGGCCATAAAGGAACGGTAAGGGCAATAATGCGGTGCAATATGAAAAAGCGTTGCGGGGCAGTGCCAGCCCCGTAAGATGATAAAAAATACAATCATCACGGGGAGTATGGATGAGCGCATCCATTTATGCCGATTTGCTGCGGAACGAGGCGAACTGCCTGCCGCTTTCCCCGCTTGGTTTTATCGAGCGCAGCGCGCAGGTTTATCCAAGCCATGTGGCAGTGATTCATGGAGACAGAAAGCATAGCTGGGCGGAGGTGTATGCGCGTTGCCGCAGGCTTGCCTCGGCGCTGGTTAAAAAAGGCATCAAGCGTGGCGATACGGTATCCATCATGGCGCATAATACGCCTGCGCATATGGAGGTGTATTTTGGCGTGCCAATGGCGGGCGCGGTGATCAGCGCGCTGAATACGCGACTGGATGCGAAAATGATTGCCTTCATGCTGGATCATTCGGAGACAAAGCTGCTGCTGACGGACAGGCAGCTTTCACCGGTGATGAAGGAAGCGCTGGGCTTAATGAAGGGCAGGCCCATCGTGATTGATATCGACGATTATCTTTACGAGGGTTCGGGCGAGCTGATCGGTGAGATGGATTACGAGGCGTTTCTGCAAACCGGTGATCCCGAATATGCCTGGGAATGGCCGGTGGATGAATGGGAGCCGATTGCGCTGAACTATACGTCCGGCACGACGGGCGATCCCAAGGGTGTGGTCTATAACCATCGTGGGGCTTATCTGAACAGCGTCGGCAATGCGCTGGTGTGGAACATGCAGCATCACCCGACCTATCTGTGGACACTGCCGATGTTTCATGCAAGTGGATGGTGCTTTCACTGGACGGTGACCATGCTGGCAGGCACGCATGTGATGCTGCGCAAGGTGGATGCGGCCGATATTTTCCGGCTTATTGAGACGCATGGGGTGACGCATTTCACAGCGGCCCCGGTGGTGCTGAACATTCTGTTGAACGCACCCGATGCGGTGAAGCGGAAGTTCGACCGCAGGATAGAGGTGATGACGGCAGGTTCGGCGCCGCCCGCTGCTGTGCTGGAAGCCATGGAAGCGATGGGTTTTAATGTGACGCATGTGTATGGCGGCACGGAGGTATACGGGCCGAATATGTCCTGCGCGTGGCATGCGCCATGGAACGAGCATGACCCCGCAGAGCGCGCGCGGCTGAAGGCACGGCAAGGCGTGCGCTCGCCGGTGCTGGAGCAGATGATGGTGGCGCATTCCGAAACCATGGAAGAAACCCCGTGGGATGGCAAAACTATCGGCGAATGCATGATGAAGGGCAATGTGGTGATGTCGGGCTATTTGAAAAATCCGCATACCACGGCAAAGACCTTCCATGGGGGATGGTATCATACGGGGGATCTCGCCGTGCGGCACCCGGATGGGTATATCGAGGTGAAGGACCGGTTGAAGGACATCATCATTTCCGGAGGGGAGAATATCTCCTCCATTGAGGTGGAAAGCGTGCTGTACCGTCACCCGGCGGTGCTGGAGGCGGCGGTGGTGGCCAAGCCGGATGAGAAATGGCAGGAAGTGCCATGTGCCTTCATTGAACTGAAGCCTGGTATACAAGTGACGGAAGAAGAGATTATCGCGCATTGCGCAGCCAACATGGCGCGCTACAAATTGCCGAAGCAGGTGGTGTTTGGCCCGCTGGATAAAACGCCAACCGGGAAAATCCAAAAATATATCCTGCGTGAGCGGGCGAAGTCATTATGATGCATGGGGCCGGCTGGGAGGCGTGATGAATTCTGACCCGATTGTGATTGTTGGTTATGCCCGCACGCCGCTTGGCGGGTTTCAGGGTGATTTTGCTTCGCTCAGCGCACCGGAACTTGGTGCGACAGCGATTCGTGCAGCGGTAGAGCGTAGCGGCCTGAAGGCGGATGTCATCGAAGAAGTGGCAATGGGGTGCGTGCTGCCTGCCGGGCTGGGGCAGGCACCCGCGCGTCAAGCCGCCTTGGGTGCTGGGCTTGTGGAATCGGTCGGGTGCGTGACGGTGAACAAAATGTGCGGCAGCGGCATGAAGGCGGCGATGCTGATGCATGACCAGCTGGTGGCGGGTACCAGCACCATTGTGGTGGCGGGCGGCATGGAGAGCATGAGCAATGCGCCCTATTTGTTGCCCAAGGCGCGTGCGGGGTTGCGCATGGGGCATGGCGAGGTGAAGGACCATATGTTCCTTGATGGGTTGGAAGATGCCTATGACAAGGGCAAGCTGATGGGCGTGTTTGCCGAGGCCTGCGCACAGGAATTTGAATTTACGCGTGAGATGCAGGATGAATTCGCCATCACCTCTCTCACGCGGGCGCAGCGGGCCATTGCGGAAGATCTTTTCGCGCAGGAAATCGTGCCGGTGGAGGTGGTGACGCGTAACGGTACCGTCACGGTGGCGGATGATGAACAGCCGGGCAAGGCCAAGCTGGATAAGATACCGACGCTTAAACCCGCTTTTGCCAAAGACGGCACAGTGACGGCGGCCAATGCCAGTTCGATTTCCGATGGGGCCGCGGCGCTGGTGATGATGCGCCTGAGCGAGGCAGAGAAACGCAGGTTGCAGCCGCTGGCCGTGATTCGTGGCCACAGCACGCATGCCCTGAAGCCGTCGCAATTTCCGGTGGCGCCTATCGGCAGTCTGGAGAAGCTCGCCATTAAGACGGGATGGGACCTGAAAAGCGTGGAGCTGTTTGAGATCAATGAGGCCTTTGCCGTGGTGACGATGGCCGCGATGAAGGCGCTGCAACTGCCGCATGAGAAAGTGAACATTCATGGCGGGGCCTGTGCCTTAGGTCATCCGATTGGGGCCACAGGCGCGCGCATCATGGTGACGTTGCTTTCGGCCATGCAGGAATATGACCTGAAACGCGGCATGGCGAGCCTGTGCATCGGCGGTGGTGAAGCGACGGCCATCGCGCTTGAAAGGCTGGAGTGAGGATGCTGAACGAGACCCAGAAAATGATCCGCGATATGGCGCGGCAGTTTGCGCAGGAGAGGCTTTTGCCCGGTGTTGTGCAGCGTGACCGGACGGGTGAATTTCCACGTGCTGAACTGAAAGAAATGGGCCAGCTTGGCTTGATGGGGATGGTGGTGCCGGAGGCCTGGGGCGGTGCGGATGCGGGCTATGTAGCCATGGCGCTGGCCATTGCGGAAGTGGCGGCGGGCGATGCGGGTTGCTCGACCATCATGAGCGTGCAGAACTCGCTGGTATGTTCCGCCATTTTGCGTTTCGGCAGCGATGAGCAGAAAGAGCGTTTCCTGTTGCCATGTGCAAAGGGTGAGATGATCGGCGCGTTTGCACTGACGGAGCCGCAGGCAGGATCAGACGCAGCGGCCTTGCGCACCACAGCGTGCAGGGAGGGTGATGAATATGTGCTGAACGGTACCAAGCAGTTCATCACTTCCGGCAAGCATGGCGATGTGGCGCTGGTATTTGCGGTGACAGATGCAAGTGCTGGAAAGCGCGGCATGTCGGCGTTTCTGGTGCCGACCAATACGCCCGGTTATGTGGTGACGGCGGTGGAACATAAGATGGGGCAGCATTCCACTGATACGGCACAGATCACGTTTGACGGCATGCGTATTCCCATTGGTAACCGCATGGGTGAGGAAGGCGAGGGATATAAGATTGCGCTGGCAAACCTGGAGGCCGGGCGCATTGGTATTGCGGCGCAGTCGCTCGGGCTGGCGCAGGCCGCGTATGATGCAGCGATTGCTTATGCCAAGGAGCGGCAGAGTTTTGGTAAGCCAATTATGGAGCATCAGGCGGTGGGTTTCCGCTTAGCGGAAATGGCCACGCGAATTGAGGCGGCAAGGTTGCTGGTGCTGCAGGCGGCGCGGTTGCGTGATGAAGGCAAACCCTGTTTGAAAGAAGCCTGCATGGCAAAGCTATTTGCATCCGAAGCGGCGGAGAGCGTTGCGCGGGATGCGATTCAAACGCTCGGCGGCTATGGCTATATAGCGGAATATCATGTGGAGCGTATCTATCGCGATGCGCGTGTGTGCAGCATTTATGAAGGCACGAGTGATATTCAAAAACTGATCATTGCACGCGAACTGGCAAAGGAAAGCGCATGAAACTGACCCAAGGGATTTCCGCACTGGTAACTGGCGGCGGCAGCGGTATGGGCGCGGCGACTGCACGCGCACTGGCTGCT
Organism: bacterium; assembly: GCA_016124905.1. Lineage (NCBI taxonomy): Bacteria > bacterium. The sequence goes on along the minus strand of WGMV01000009.1, from coordinate 35,483 downwards.
GCGGGTGCCAAGGTAGCGGTGGTGGATGTGAAGCTGGAAGCAGCGGAGGTGATTGCGAAGGAGATTGGCGGCATCGCGCTGACGGCGGATGTGACGAATGGCGAGGCGGTGCAGCAGGCGATGGATGCGGCGACCAAGGCGCATGGCGGGCCGCGCATTGTGGTGAATTGCGCGGGCATTCTCATTGGCAAGCGGATTCTGGGCAAGGAAGGCCCGGCGGATCTGGAGCATTTCAGCAAGGTGCTGAATGTGAACCTGGTCGGGTCTTTCAACGTGATGCGTCTGGCGGCGAATGCGATGTCGGGGCTAGAAGTGCTCACGAAATCGGGCGAGCGGGGGGTGATTATTCATGCGGCATCGATTGCGGCATTTGAGGGGCAGATCGGGCAGGCGGCCTATTCTGCTTCCAAGGGCGGGGTGGTGGCGATGCTGTTGCCTGCTGCGCGGGAGCTGGCGCGGTTCGGTGTGCGGGTGATGGCGATTGCACCGGGTGCGGTGGCCACGCCGATGATTGGCGAGATCTCGCAGGAATTACAGGATTCGATCGCGGCGACGATTCCTTTCCCGGCGCGTTTTGCGGAACCGGAGGAGTTTGCGAAACTGGCACTGCATATTGCGGAGAATGAGATGCTAAATGGCAGTGTCATCCGGCTGGATGGCGCGGCGCGGCTGGCAGCGAAATAGGAGTGGGTATGACACCGGGAAAGAAATTCCGCGAAGCGGTGAAGAATGAGAAGCCTCTGAAGATTGTCGGCACCATTTATGCCTATGCGGCGATGATGGCGGAAAAGACGGGGCATAAGGCGATTTATCTTTCCGGAGCGGGTGTGGCGAATGCATCGCACGGATTGCCGGATTTGGGCATTACTTCTCTGGAAGATGTGGTGGAGGACGCACGACGTATTACAGCGGCATCCAGCCTGCCGCTGCTGGTGGATATTGATGTGGGTTGGGGCGGTGCGTTCAACATTGCCCGCACGATTCGAGAGATGGAACGCGCAGGTGTGGCGGCGGTGCATATGGAAGACCAGATTCTGCAGAAGCGGTGCGGGCACCGGCCGAATAAGGAGATTGTTTCGACCGGTGAAATGCAAGATCGCATCAAATCCGCCGTGGATGCACGGGTGGATAAGAATTTCGTTATCATGGCGCGGACGGATGCGCTGGCGGTGGAAGGGCTGGATGCGGCGATTGAGCGCGCGGTGGCCTATGTGGAAGCCGGGGCGGACATGATTTTTGCGGAGGCGATGACGGAGATTTCGCATTACACGCGCTTCAAGCAGGCGGTGAAGGTTCCGCTGCTGGCGAATGTGACGGAGTTTGGCAAAACGCCGCTTTATAGCGCGGACGAGCTGGCAGGGGCGGGCGTGGATATGGTGCTGTATCCGCTGAGTGCGTTCCGCGCAATGAACCAGGCGGCGCTGAAAGTGTATGAATCCATCATGGCGCAGGGGCATCAGCGTGATGTGCTGCCGTTGATGCAGACGCGCGAGGAGCTGTATCAGTTCCTTGGTTATTATGAATATGAGAAGAAGCTGGATGCATTGTTCGGGAAGGAAAAAGCATGAGCGAGCCACTTGCCAAAAAACAGGGCGGCCTTGCCGGAGTGACGGCGGGTGATACGGAAATCTCCTCCGCCGGTGGTGGGCATGATCTGGATTACCGCGGCTACAGCATTTATGATTTGGCTGAGCAGGCGACGTTTGAGGAAGTGGCTTTTCTGCTGGTGGAAGGGCATTTGCCGAATGCGAAAGAGCTGGCTGCATATCGCAAAAAGCTGCAAGGGCTGCGCGATGTGCCGGACAGTTTGAAGCAAGTGCTGGAGCGTATCCCTGCCGATGCGCACCCGATGGATGTGATGCGCACGGCCTGCTCGTTTCTGGGCACGATTGAGCCGGAAACGAAGGTACATGAGCAGCATGCGATTACGCACCGGCTGCTGGGGATCTTCCCGGCGGTGATGGTGTATTGGTGGAAGTTTGCGCATGAGGGCAAGCGCATTAACTGCGTGACGGATGGTGAGGGGATTGCGGAGCATTTCCTCACGCTGTTGCATGGCAAGGCGCCGTCTGCACTTCATGCGAAGGCGATGCATGTGTCGCTGGTGTTGTATGCGGAGCATGAGTTCAATGCTTCCACCTTTGCGGCGCGGGTGACGACCTCGACCTTGTCGGATTTTTATTCGGCCATTACCTCGGCCATTGGCACCTTGCGCGGGCCGCTGCATGGCGGGGCGAATGAGGCGGCGATGGAGCTGATTGCGAAGTTTGACACGCCGGAAGCGGCGGTGGCGGGTGTGAAGCAGATGATGGCGGAGAAAAAGCTCATCATGGGTTTCGGGCATCGTGTGTATAGCGAGTGCGACCCGCGCAATAAGGTGATCAAGGAATGGTCGCGCAAGCTGTGTGCAGAGGGTGGTAAACCGCAGCTATTTGCGGTGAGTGAGGCGATTGAGAAACTGATGTGGGATGAGAAGGAACTGTTCCCGAATCTCGATTTTTTCAGCGCCAGCACCTATCACATGATGGGGGTTCCCACGCCGATGTTTACGCCGGTGTTTGTGATGTCCCGCGTGGCGGGGTGGGCGGCGCATGTGATGGAGCAGCGTGCGCATAACAAGCTCATCCGCCCATCGGCGAATTATACCGGCCCCGGCCATTTGACCTATGTACCCCTGGAGAAGCGATAATCATGTCTCATCACAATACCGACCTTAATCATCGCCCCGCGCCGGATCAGGCGATGGTGGATATTGCCGATTATGTGCTGAACTATAAAATTACGAGCGAGGAGGCCTATCGTACGGCGCGTTATTGCCTGATGGATACGCTGGGGTGCGGGATTCTGGCGCTGAAATTTCCGGAATGCGTGAAGATGCTTGGGCCGGTGGTGGAAGGCACGGTCGTGCCAAATGGTGCGCGCGTGCCGGGCACGAAGCATGTGCTGGACCCGATCAAGGCGGCGTTCGATATTGGCTGCATGGTGCGCTGGCTGGATTTCAACGATACGTGGCTGGCGGCGGAGTGGGGGCATCCGTCCGATAACCTTGGCGCGATTCTGGCGGTGGCGGATTACATGAACCGCAGCGGCAAGGCGAATTTCACCATGCGCGATGTGCTGGGCTTCATGATCAAGGCGCATGAGATTCAGGGCTGCATGGCGCTGGAGAACAGCTTTAACCGTGTGGGGCTTGACCATGTGGTGCTGGTGAAGCTGGCGAGCGCGGCGGTGGCGGCGCAGATGATGGGCGCGACGCGTGAGCAGATCATCGATGTCATCTCCCACGTATGGGTGGATGGGCAGAGTTTGCGCACCTATCGCCACAGCCCCAATACGGGCTCGCGCAAATCATGGGCGGCGGGGGATGCGACCAGCCGCGCGGTGCGTTTGGCGATGGTGGTGCTGAGCGGCGAAATGGGCTACCCAAGCGCGCTGACAGCGCAGAAATGGGGCTTTTACGATGTGCTGTTCAAAGGTAAGCCGTTTGCGTTTCAGCGGCCTTATGGCAGCTATGTGATGGAGCAGGTGTTGTTCAAGATCTCCTTCCCGGCGGAGTTCCATTCGCAAACGGCGGTGGAGGCGGCGGTGAAGCTGCACCCGCAGATCAAGGACAAGCTCGACCAGATTGAGCGTGTGGAGCTGGTGACGCATGAATCCGCCATTCGCATCATCAGCAAGACGGGGCCGCTGCATAACCCGGCGGACCGCGACCATTGCCTGCAATATATGGTGGCCATCGGGCTGCTGTATGGCAACCTGACCGCCGACCATTATGAGGATGGTGTGGCGAAAGACCCGCGCATCGATGCGCTGCGCGAGAAGATGGTGGTGAGCGAGGATGCCCGCTACAGCAAGGAATATCACGACCCCGACAAGCGCTCGATCGCCAATGCGGTGCAGGTGTTCTTCAAGGACGGCAGCAAGACGGAGAAGCTGGAGATCGAATACCCGATCGGCCATCGCCGCCGCCGGGCAGAGGGCATTCCCGTGCTGGAGCGTAAGTTTCTTGATAACCTCAAGACGCATTATAAGGCGAATAAGGCCGAGGCGATTTTTGCGATGTGTCAGGATGCTGGCAAATTGGAGAAGATGCGGGTCGAGGAATTCGTGAGCGCCTGGGTTTAAGCCGGATTTGCACAAACCCGGGCTTTCTGTTATCCAGCCTGCATTGTCCGCCCAGCGCAACCGTAGCTCAGCTGGATAGAGTATTGCCCTCCGAAGGCAAGGGTCGTGGGTTCGAATCCCGCCGGTTGCGCCAGCTAGCCTTCTGATCCGTAGTCAGATGCTTTTTAGGCGGCTTTTTTCGTGGTCAATTGACGGAAGATGTCTTCCACCGTGGGGTCGATGGTGGAGAGATCGGTGATGTCGGCGCCGGTTTTGTGGATGGCGGCGAGGATCTCGCCCATGTGGGTTTTGGTGGGCTGGTAGGTGAGGGTGAGGCGGCCTTGGGCGTCGACCACCGGGTTGTATTGGGCCAGGGATTTGTCGGCGGCTTTGATGGGTTTGCTGAAGGTGACGGTGAGTTCCTTGCGGTCCATGCGTTTCACCAGCTTTTCCTTGCTGTCCATGGCTACTACGGTGCCGTGGTTGATGATGGCGATCTGGTCGCAGAGTTCCTGTGCTTCTTCCAGGTAGTGCGTGGTCAGCAGCACGGTGGTGCCTTGCTGGTTGAGCTTTTTGACGTAATCCCAGAGCTGTTCACGCAGTTCCACGTCTACCCCGGCGGTGGGTTCGTCGAGGATGAGCACCTTGGGGCTATGGACGAGGGATTTGCCGACCAAGAGACGGCGTTTCATGCCGCCGGAGAGACGGCGGGAGGACATGTCGGCCTGCTGGGTGAGGCCGATGGCGTCGATGAGTTCCTGCGTGCGGCGTTGCTCCTTGGGGACGCCGTAATAGCCGGCATGGATGTCCATGGCCTGGCGTGCGGTGAAGAAGGTGTCCACCACCAGTTCCTGCGGGACGACCCCGAGGGAGAAGCTGGCCTGACGGCGGTGGGAGTCGATATCGTAGCCGTTGATTTCCACCGTGCCGCTGGTTTTCATCACCAGCCCCGCAAGGATGTTGATGAGCGTGGATTTGCCCGCGCCGTTGGGGCCGAGCAGGCCGAAGAACGAGCCTTCCGGCACATCCAGGCTGATGCCTTTCAGGGCTTCCTTGGGGGGGGATTTTTTGCCGCCCGCATAGGTTTTGACCAGGTTTTTGATGGAAACGGCGTTTGGCATGGGAGGCCTTGCTAAGCTGCGTGTGGCTGTTAGAATCTATCCCTGTTCTCTACTGCTCTGGCCTGCAAACAGTGGTTTTTCTGTGCTCCGATGCTCACGTATATAGAATACGCTCCGCTTCGGTGCTCGCAAAACCACTGTTTTCGGCTCAGCGCAGCGAGAACATGAATAGATTCATAGAAACGTGTCTAACCCCAATTCAAGGTGCCCGCAATAGATGCCAGCCAGTGTGAGAGAGCAAATCCAGCAAATTGCCCAGCAGCGTATCCTTGTGATTGACGGTGCCATGGGCACGATGATTCAGAAGCTGGGATTCGGTGAGAAGGAATATCGCGGCACGCAGTTTGCGGACTGGAAGCAGGATGTTAAGGGCAATAACGACATGCTGGTGCTGACGCAGCCGGATGCCATTCAGGATATCCATGCGGCTTATCTGGCCGCTGGGGCGGATATTCTTGAGACCAATACCTTCAGCTCCACCACCATTGCCATGGCGGATTACGGCATGGAGGGGTTCGTGGATGAGCTGAACCTGGCGGCAGCGCGGCTTGCGCGGGAAGCGGCGGATGCGGCTGCCACACCCGAAAAACCGAGGTTTGTGGCCGGAGCCATGGGGCCAACCAACCGCACCTGCTCGCTTTCGCCGGATGTGAATAACCCCGGCTTTCGCAATACGGATTTCGACCAGATGCAGGCGGCCTATAAGCAGCAGGCGCGGGCACTGGTACAGGGCGGGGTGGATTTTCTGCTGATCGAGACGATTTTCGACACGCTGAATGCCAAGGCGGCCATCCATGCTGTGATGGAGCTGGCCGATGAACTGGGGCGCGACGTGCCGATGATGATTTCCGGTACCATCACGGACCGGAGCGGGCGGAACCTTTCCGGCCAGACGGTGGAAGGATTCTGGCATTCCGTGCGGCATGCAAAGCCGCTGGCGGTGGGGCTTAACTGTGCCTTCGGGGCGGATTTGATGCGGCCTTATATCGCCGACCTTGCGCGGGTGGTGGACACGCTGGTGATTTCCTACCCCAATGCGGGGTTGCCCAATGCTTTTGGGCAATATGACGAGCCGCCGGAGGAAACGGCGCGACAGCTGGGTGAATGGGCGATGGATGGGTTGATCAATATCGTTGGGGGGTGCTGCGGCACCACGCCGGACCATATCCGGGCGATTGCTGAAAAAGTGGCGCAGCAGGCACCGCGCAAGGTGCACCCGCAGCCGGTGGTGATGCGGCTTTCCGGCCTTGAAGCCGTGACGATTGCGGCGTGAGGCGGGCATGAGCATTCCCAACAGCAGCCTGTTTATCAATATTGGCGAGCGCACGAATGTGACGGGCTCGGCCCGCTTTCGTGACCTTATCCTCAACGGTGACCTTGCCGCGGCGGTGGAAGTGGCGCGCAGTCAGGTGGAAAATGGCGCCCAGGTCATCGACATTAACATGGATGACGGCATGCTGGATGCCGAGAAGGCGATGGTGGAATTCTTGCGGTTGATTGCCGCAGAGCCCAATATCGCCCGCGTGCCGGTGATGGTGGATTCCTCCAAATGGAGCATCCTGGAGGCGGGGCTGAAGAACCTGCAGGGCAAGGGGATTGTCAATTCCATTAGTCTGAAGGAGGGGGAAGAGGTTTTCCTGAACCAGGCGCAGACCATCATGCGTTATGGCGCTGCTGTGGTGGTGATGGCGTTTGATGAAGACGGACAGGCCGACACGGCGGAGCGGAAATTTTCCATCTGCCAGCGGGCCTACAAACTGCTGACGGAGAAAATCGGCTTTGCGCCGGAGGATATTATTTTCGATCCCAATATCTTCGCCGTGGCAACGGGGATTGAAGAGCATAATAATTACTGCGTGGAGTTTTTCGAGGCGGCCAAACGCATCCGCGCGGAATTGCCGCATTGTCACGTATCGGGCGGGCTTTCCAACATGAGTTTTTCCTTCCGTGGGAACAACCATGTGCGTGAAGCGATGCATAGTGTGTTTTTGTACCATGCCATTCCGGCGGGGATGGATATGGGCATCGTCAATGCCGGGCAATTGATGGTCTATGATAATATCGACCCCGAATTGCGTGAGGCGGTAGAAGATGTGGTGCTGAACCGCGACCCCAACGCCACCGAACGACTGCTGACCATTGCCGAGCGATTCAAGGGGCAGGGTGGGCAGGTTAAGACGCAGGATTTAAGCTGGCGCGAGTGGGAGGTCGTCAAGCGGCTGGAGCATGCGCTGGTGGAAGGCATTGCCGATTATGTGGAGCAGGATACGGAAGCGGCACGGCTGGCGGCCAGTAAGCCGCTGGATGTGATCGAAGGCCCGCTGATGGACGGGATGAACCGGGTGGGCGATTTGTTTGGCGCGGGCAAGATGTTTTTGCCGCAGGTGGTAAAATCCGCCCGGGTGATGAAGCAGGCGGTGGCCTATTTGATGCCGTTTATGGAAAAGGAGGCCGAGCAGAATAAGCGCGAGCCGACCGGGCGCGTTATCATGGCCACCGTGAAGGGGGATGTGCATGATATCGGCAAGAATATCGTGGGCGTGGTGCTTCAGTGCAATAATTTTGAGGTGATTGACCTTGGGGTGATGGTGCCTGCGGCAAAAATTCTCGAGGCCGCAAAGGAGCATAAGGCGCATATGATCGGTCTTTCGGGGCTGATAACGCCTTCCTTGGACGAAATGTGCTATGTGGCCAGCGAAATGCAGCGTGAGGGGTTTGATATTCCGCTTCTTATCGGAGGCGCAACCACCAGCAAGGTACACACGGCGGTCAAAATTGCCCCAAATTATCAGGGCGGTGTCGTATACGTGACGGACGCTTCACGCGCGGTGGGGGTAGCGACCAAGCTGGCTTCAAAAGAACACCGTTCAGAATATTTGCAGGGCGTGGCGGATGATTATGCCACCATGCGGGAGGTACATGCGCGAAACCAGCATGAAAATGCCAGATTGACGCTGGCTGAGGCGCGCGCCAATGCGGTGAAGATCGACTGGTCGAAGCATCAACCCTGTTATCCGGGGTATCTCGGGGTTCAGTGTTATGATGATTATGATTTGGAAGAGCTTTCCCGCTATATCGACTGGGGGCCGTTTTTCGCGAGCTGGGATTTGCGGGCGCATTTTCCCGATGTTCTGACCGACCCGACCTATGGCGTGGCGGCGCAGGCGCTGTGGAAGGATGCGCAGGCCATGCTGAAGAAAATCATCGGCGAAAAATGGTTCCACCCACGGGCTGTGGTTGGGTTCTGGCCTGCAAACCGACTGGGGGATGACGATATTGAGCTGTTTACGGACCTGACGCGCACCAATCGCCTGGCTGTATGCCATCATCTGCGTCAGCAGATGAGGAAAAGCAAGGCCGACCGCCCTAATCAGTGCCTGGCGGATTATATCGCCCCGCCCGGTGTTGAGGATTATATGGGGGCGTTTGCCGTTACTACCGGCGAGGAAGTTGAGAAAATCGCCCGGAATTTTGAAAATAAGCACGATGATTACAGCAGTATCATGGTGAAGGCGCTCGGGGACCGTTTTGCCGAGGCTCTGGCTGAGCGGATGCATGAGCGCGTGCGCAAGGAGGCCTGGGGGTATGCTCCCTGGGAGCAGTTGACCAATGAACAGCTGATAAATGAGAAATATATTGGTGTTCGCCCGGCGCCGGGATACCCGGCCTGCCCGGAACATACCGAGAAAAAGACGCTGTTCAAGCTGCTGGAAGTCGAGAAAAACGCAGGGATTGCGTTGACGGAGAGCATGGCCATGTGGCCGGGAGCATCCGTCAGCGGCTGGTATTTCAGCCATCCGGAGGCGAAATATTTTGGGGTGGGCAAAATCGGGCGCGACCAACTGGAGGATTACGCCAAACGCAAGGGCTGGAGCCTGGAAGTGGCCGAAAAGTGGCTGGCGCCCAATCTTTAGCGATTTAGCGACCTTAATCCGTTAATGGTCACAAATAGTAAACATTCCCATGCTAATTTTAAGCCTGAAGGAGTGTTTTATCCATGGTGGATGATCAACGACTTGCACAGCTGACAGGTTTGGTGGCGTGGTATCTGCGTTTCGCCAATACCAGCTATGAGGGAGATGACAGCCAGATTATTGCTGCGCTTCCCCAATATGCCGACCAGCTGAACAATACGAGCCTTGACGACATCATCAATGGTTCGGCCAGTATTTCGGTCAGTGGGCAGAGCATCAACATTGCCATGAGCCCTGAAACGCTCAGCATCTATTTTGAAACCCAGGGCATTGGCGATAACCATGAAATGAACCTGGTGGACTATCTCGTGCAGAACGGGGTGGTCAGTGATGAGGACATGTCCAGCCTGTTTAATGGCGTTACGTTCGACCAAATATTCGATGCTATGGATGCCGGAACCATTACCGACGCGCCGAGCCTGATTCGCGCGGTGGTGCCTCCGCAGACGATTGAACGAGTATTTGGGCGCGATAGGGCGATCAGCCAGCATTTGATTGATGCGCCTGCGACCCCTGAAGTGGAAGAGCCGGAAGTTCCGGAAGCACCGCCTGCTGAAACGACGCCAACGGTAACGACGACGCCAACAAACCCGGAAGAAACGGCCACGCTTCCGAATGTTGAATCTCCTGCTGCTGAAACGCCCAGTACGGAAACGGGTGCTGCCTCGCCTCCGGTTGCGACAGCGGACGGCACGCACGCTTATGCGCCGCAGCCTGTTATTCAATGGGGATTACCCATTCCCTCTATCATGAGCGGGGGTGCATTCATCACTCCCACGGGCGATCCCAATGAAGATTTGGGCGCTTCCTTGCATGCCGCACGGGAAGCGGGCTCAACCATCCAGGGGCGTACGCTGGATGATGCGCGCAATGACGGTGTTTTGAATGCGTGGGTTGGTACAACCGATGTAGATAATTTCTTTTGGGAAGCGCATCCGGATGACATTCGGAACAATGGGTCTCCGACTCCGCATTTCCGTAACATCCTCGGTTCGATAGCAACCGAGCCTGATCCGGAACGTCGGGCCTTGCTGGTTTCACGCGCATACCAAATGGTCGGGATGTCGGCGTTGAGCGATGATTTGAAGGGGGATTTCCTTCAGGCAACTCAGTTTATCGGGTCTTACTTGATTGAGGCGGGCGGTACACCGGAGGCCGCCAACCAGCTCACCATGTATTGGAATGCCCTTGATCAGGCTCGCACCAATGGCGGCAGCCTGGTTGATGCCTTTGCATCGGTCAATGGGGTTACCCGTGCCGAAGCGCAGACAAGCCTGACGCGGATGAGCTTGATTTCCGGCGCGCGTATGCTGCAAGACGGCGTGCCGATGGACGATTTCAATGAGATACTCGGCAATTTGATGTTCGATGACCAGCAGGCGTCCATGGGCGCTCAGGTTATGCTGGACATCCTCTATGGGCCTCATAGCGGGCTTGCGACCGATCAGATGCGTCACGACATGCAGGCCATTCTGGCCCTGCCGCCGGAGCAATTCGCCGTTTCCTACGCTTCCTATATGGATCAGGTGATGGTGCCGTTTGTCGGCCAGCATCTCGATCAGTTCACGCAGGCTGATCTCGAAGCCATTTTTACCGATGAGCAAATGGCCCAGGTGCAGCAAATTGCCACCGCGGCGCGTGCGAATACCAACCTGACGACGGATAATCCGGCGCTTGCCACTGCCAATGACGCTGGTGCGGCCATCTATGGCGTTACGAACCGTCAGGCGAATTATGCCAGTGCACCGGCTGTGTATTACCAGACACATTCGGACGGTACGGTGGCCACGCCGGAAGATAACCCCGAAACGATGCTGGTTAATGAGGCGGAGGGGTTTGACGAGGTTAAAGGCCGGTTCGAGGACCTGGCGGAAGAAATTCCGCATGCGTTTCTTGAGTTCATCCAGGACCTTTTCTCCAATATTCTGACCGGCGAGGCCGGCCGCAATAACTTTTTGTCCAACGACTTTAATCACGACGGCCAGAATATGCGTGCCGAGGTGAATGTGGCGCGGACGGAGGTTCAGACCACGGACCCCGACCTGGCTACCGCAACCAACCCGGATGTCTATCCTGCAGTTGCCGCTCCGGAAGTGCCCACAGCGGATCAGGAGCGTACGACTACACCCACGACGACGGCTACACCGCCGGAGCATATTGATCCGCCTGCGGCGAATGTGGATTTCTCTTCCAAGCTGATGGAGCTTTTCAGCCAGACGCATTACCCGGTGACGGCGGAGTCTTTCAACGACCTTTCCACGCTGTTCCGTTTCGATACGAACGAGAATCATCAGCTCGATTCAAATGAGGGCGCGTTTGGTGCTGCGGGTGGGCTGCTGTTCCGCCTGCTTGACCATGTGGAAGGCGGCAAAAGCTGGGCCGAGACCGAAGCGGCGCTTCAGGAGCTTTGCCCGGCCTATATTCCGATGATACGCCAGTGGCTGTATGGCAATGATAACGAGATTGATGAAGAAGCACGCCAGGCGCTGGAGCAGATGATGGCCAGCAATCCTGATTTCCAGAATCTCTACCAGATCCGCTGCGAACATTACGGCATTCAGCCGGTGGGACTGGATAGCCATCAAGGCACGGGTTATAATCCGTCGGTAGATCAAGGCACCGAACTGGGCTAAGCCCTTATTCCTGCGACTGATATTGCATGCGCAGGTGTTTTATCTCCTGCATCAGGCGCTTTTTTTCCTCGCGCAGCAGCTCGATTTCCTCATCCGGTTCGGTTGCGGGCACACGCAGGCGCATGTGCAGAAGCTGTTCGTCGGTGAGGCGTTGATGCGGCTTCATGTTCTAGTGATTGCAAAAGGCGCTGTGGACGTGATGATGGTGATGCTTGGATGCTTTTTTCATCCGGCGAAGGGCGATGTCGCGCTTCATGGGGCTAAGGTAATCCAGTAGTGTCCTGCCGTCCAGATAATCCATCTCGTGCTGGATGCAGGTGGCCAAAAGCCCTTTGGCATCAAGGCGATGCGTTTGACCGTCCGTACCAAGATATTCCACGGTGATTTCACTCGGCCGCGTAATGGCGGTCACCACGTCGGGGAAGGTGATGGAGGCTTCGTCCAGCGTGGTCATTTCCTTGCTGGCATGGATGATGCGCGGGTTGGCCATTTGCAGTGAATGGATCTCACCATCCTGCTCCAGCTTGATGACCACCAGCTGCTTGCTGATGCCGACCATGGGCGCGGCCACGCCAATGGCGTCATATGCCTCCAGCGTGTCCATCATGTCGTCGAGCAGCATCTTGATATCCGGCGTCATGCCGTCCACCGGTGTGCTTTTTTCCTTGTAAACGGGGTGCGGGGCGATGACGAGATCGAGTGCGGGCATGAAGGCCTCTTGATTGCGGGTTCAGATTTTTCGCCAGAGGTCTAGTATATCGTATTCCAGGATGCAATCGGCTTCCGGTTTGGGAGCGGCGCTTTTGTCCGTCCATTCGCTGTAACGGATGATTTCCCAGCGATCAGGGTCCAGCCCGATGATGTGAAAGCCGAGCTCTTCATGCACGCGCAGGGCGGTCTGGTTGGCCCATTCCTTTTCCACCAGTTTGCGCACGTCGGCTTCCGCGGGGATGGTATCGCTTTCCAGACGCGCGTAACGGGCCTTGTCCGGCCGGTTGGCATCGTAGGTATGCAATACCTGCCAGCTGCGGATGCGCGGGCGGCTGAAGCTGGTGACAACGCCGTGAAAGAGGTCATCAAGCAGGAAGTTGGTCAGCTCGTCGTCATTCTCCCATACGTAGAAGGGGGCGTAGACGGCCTCTTTGGCATTGTAGAGATAGGATTTATGCTTGAGGCCCTCACGGCCCACGAACAGGGGGTGACGCTTCTCCACCCGTTCCTGAATGGCTTCCGGCGCATGCCCCCGGGGCAGGGATATGGTGTATTGCATGGCCATCATGGGAAGATGTGTTCCATTCGCTGAGGTTGCCGCCTGTGGATAAGTCTATTGCGAATAGCAAACAAGCCAGGGCTGCGCAAGGATTGCCAATGCTGTGCCGCAGCGAAACTCAGCCCCGATGCACATAGCCTTCGCGCAGAAGAGCAATGGGTTTGCCGCTATCATCCAGTAAATGAAGTGAATTTGCCTCGGCCGTGGTGCGGCCTATGCGGGTAACGGCATGCGGAAGTTTTTTTGCGGCCAGCCGGATATTTTCCGCATCTTTCGGCCTGGCGGTGAAGAGCAGCTCGTAATCATCGCCAGCTGCCACGATGGAGGGCCAGTATTCCGGCAATTCATTCAGCAGCCGTTGCGTGTCTTCATGGAGGGGCAATGTGTTGCGCGCGATGGCCGCGCCCACGTTGCTGGCCGCGCAGATGTGCCGCATGTCGGCCATCAGGCCATCGGAAATATCGATGCTTGCCTGAATATAGGAGGCGAGCATATGCGCGGCCAGCAGGCGTGGTTCAGGCAGGCGATAGCGGTTGAGCCAATGGCCAGAGGGGCCGGTCAACGCGCCATGCGCGCATTTCAGGCCCAGGGCGGCATCGCCCAGGGTGCCTGTGACCCAGATATCCTGATGGGGCGTTGCCCGGTTGCGGTGTTTTACGCCATGAGTGCCCGGGATTCCAAACGCGGTGATGGTCAGCACCAATGCCTGTGGGCTGAGGGTGGTATCGCCGCCGACCAGATGCAGGGCATAGAGTTGCTGATCCTCCGCCAGGCCTGAGGTGAAAGCCTGCATCCAGCTTTCATCGCATTCTCCGGGCAGGCTCAGGTTCAACGTATAGGCATGGGGCGTTGCGCCCGATGCAGCCAGATCGGACAGGTTTACACGCATAAGTTTGCGGGCGATGAGGCTGGGCGGTTCATTGCCGATGAAATGGATGCCGCTGACCATGGTATCGGTAGTGACGAGCAATCCCTGCGGCGCCTGTAGCAGAGCCGTGTCATCCTTCAGGTTGAAGGAACCTTCAAACCCAAGGGTTAGGGGCCGCAGATAACGATCAATCCAGTCGAACTCACGCATGGTTGTCATCCAACTGGCTGGCCTTGTTTATGGGCGTAGGCGTTTGGCCATCTGATCGAGGAAGCCGTTGACGAAGGCGATCTCGCGATCTTCAAAGAAGGCTTTGGCGACCTCGATATATTCGTTGATGATGACGTTGGTTGGGGTGTCGGTCGTCATCAGTTCCCACGCGCTGGCGCGGAGGATGGTGCGCAGCACGGGGTCGATGCGCTCGTAGCGCCACTCGGCGGAGAGGTGCGGGATGATGGCATCGTCCAGTTTTTGCGCGTTGGTGATGCAGCCTTCGGCGATCTGGCGCAGGAAAGCCATGTCCGGCTGATAGGAGAGGCCTTCCTCCTCATCGCCTTCGCGCATGTTGTCCAGCAGCTGCACGCTCAGGCCTTTCAGTGCTTCGTCCAGGTTGACGTTTTTCATGCCCGACTCATGCTGGAACAGCAGCTGCACCGCGCCCAGACGGGCGGCGCTGCGTTGCATCATCTTGGGTGGAAGCGGCTTGGTGGGGCGGGGGTCGGTGGTCATAGTCCCATCCATTGGCGTTTGAGGGCAATCAGCGCAAGGCAGGCTTCCGCCGCGCCCGCGCCTTTGTTCATTTTCTTAGGGTCGGCCCGTTCAAGGGCCTGTTTTTCGTTTTCCACGGTCAGGATGCCGTTGCCGATGGCGAGTTTGTGCTGGATGCCGAGATCCATGATGCCGCGGGCGGATTCGTTGCAGACCACGTCGAAATGGAAGGTTTCACCGCGGATGACGCAGCCCAGGGCCACGTAGCCATCGTAATTGCCGGTGGCGGCGGCCATGGCGATGGCGGGCGGTATTTCCAGCGCGCCGGGCAGGGTGACGCGATCATAGCTTGCGCCAGCGGCTTCGAGCGCGGCGATGGCGCCGGCGGCGAGCTTGTCGCTGATATGGTCGTAAAAACGGGCTTCGAGGATCAGGATGTGCATGAGGCGGCTAAATTATTGAATAGGTCTGTGGTCTACCACGCTCAAGCCGTAGCCGTCCAGCCCAATGGCCTGCGGGCGGGAGTTGGTGAGCAGGACCATTTGTTTCACGCCGAGATCGAGCAGAATTTGCGCGCCGATGCCGTAATCGCGGATGGGGTGGCTGGTGCCGGGGGCCGGATTGACCCGGGCGGAGACCATGTCGGCCAGCTTGCGGCGCTGGTTTTCGCGCAGCAGCACAATGACGCCGCGGCCTTCCTTGCCGACGATCTGCATGGCCTGCTGGAGTTCGCCGCCCTTGCCTTCGTGGTCATCGCCCAGCACGTCGGTGAAAATATGCAGAGCATGCATACGGGTTAAGACCGGCTCGGGTGTGGAAATATCGCCTTTGATAAGGGCGATGTGTTCGATGCCTTCCAGCGTGTTTTCGAACACGACCATCTGGAAATCGCCGCCGAAACGGCTGTGGAAAGGCATGGTGGCCACGCGGCGGATGATGGTTTCGTGCCGGCGGCGGTAGGCGATGAGATCGGCAATGGAGCCGAGGTTCAGGCCGTGTTTTTTGGCGAAGTTCTCTAGGTCCGGCATGCGGGCCATGGTGCCGTCATCCCTCATGATCTCGCAAATGACGCCCGCGGGGATGAGGCCTGCCATGCGGGCGATGTCCACCGCGGCTTCCGTATGGCCAGCACGGACGAGCACACCGCCGTCGCGCGCTACCAGCGGGAAGATGTGGCCGGGGGAGACGATGTCGGTATCGCCTTTGGCGGGGTCGATGGCGACCGCCACGGTGCGGGCGCGGTCGGGTGCGGAAATGCCGGTGCTGATGCCTTCGCGGGCTTCGATGGAGACGGTGAAGGCTGTCTGGTGGCGGCTCTGGTTGGCCTGGGCCATGAGGGGGAGGCGGAGTTTTTCCACCCGGTCGCGCGTCAGGGCCAGGCAGATGAGGCCGCGGCCGTGGGTGGCCATGAAATTCACCGCATCGGGCGTGGCCATTTGCGCGGGGATGACGAGATCGCCCTCGTTCTCGCGGTCCTCGTCATCCACGAGGATGAACATGCGGCCGTTGCGGGCGTCGTCGATCAATTGCTCAATGTTGCAAAGGGTCATGGCTGGGTTCCGTATTCCTGCATTCTGGCGATATAACGCGCCAGCACGTCAATTTCCAGCTGTAGCTTGTCGCCGGGTTTGCGGGTGTGCAGGTTGGTGTTGGTCCAGGTATGGGGGATTATCTGCACCCAGAAGCGATTTTGCTCCACACCGTTGACAGTAAGAGAAATGCCATCCAGCGTGACGGAACCTTTGGCGGCGATGAAGCGGGCGAGGGTGGCGGGGGCGGCCAGTTCGATGCGATAGCTGTCGCCCATTGGCTGGATGTGCAGGATTTCCGACAATCCGTCCACATGGCCGGTGACGAGGTGGCCGCCGAGTTCGTCGCCTATTTTCAGGGCGCGTTCCAGATTGAGGAGGGTTCCGTTCTGCCATTGTCCCGCTTGCGTGACGGCAATGCTTTCCGGTGAGATGTCGACAGAGAACTGACAGCCTTCCTTCGTATTTTCCAATGAGGTAACGGTGAGGCACATGCCGTTGCAGGCGATGGATGCGCCGAGCTGGATGGAGGCGGCATCATAAGGGCAGGAGATTCTGGCCTGAAGTGAGCCGTTTTTCTCTTGGATATCCATGATGGTACCGATGGCGGAAATGATGCCGGTGAACATGGTTCAATTACCTTTCGCCAGATGGACCAGCAGGTCGGTGCCGAGCTGTTGAGTGGCGGTAACCTGCAGGCGAAGTGCCTTGCTCAGGTTCTGAAGGTTGAGTTCGCCCACGGCGGGCATGGCGTCGTGCCCCATCAGGGTGGCGGCCTGGTACCACCAGGCTTCCTCAACCAGATTATCGCGGATCAGGCTGGTGGAAAGCTGCATGCCGGCTTCCACGAGGATGCGGGTGAGGCCGCGTTCTCCCAGCAGTTTCAAGACCGGTTCAATCTCTTTCATGTCGCCGCCATCGATGACGGTAACGCCTGCTTTTGCAAAGCCTTGCGCGGCCGGTGAGGATGCTTGCGCGCTGGTGGTCACCAGCCAGAGAGGCGCTTTTTGCAGGGACTGGACCAGCTTATGCTCGGGCGTGAGGCGCAATTTGCGGTCCAGCAGGATGCGGACAGGGGAATGATGCTCCAGGCCTGGCAGGCGGCAGGTCAATAGCGGGTCGTCCGCCAGTACGGTGCCGATGCCGGTGAGGATGGCATCATAACGGGTGCGGAGCCCGTGGGCATGGCGGCGGGAGGCTTCCCCGGTAATCCACTGACTTTCGCCATCCCGCGTGGCGATACTGCCGTCGATGGAACTGGCGATTTTGAGGGCGATCAACGGGCGCTGCTGGGTGGTGCGCAGGAAAAACCCTTGGTTCTGGGCTTTGGCGGCTTTTTCTTCCGCGCCTTCGGTCACGTGGATGTGTGCATCTTTCAACATGGCGATGCCCTGGCCGTTGACGCGGGCGTCGGGGTCGCGCGTGGCGGAGACGACATGGGCGATGCCAGCCTGAATCAGGGCTTCGGCGCAGGGCGGGGTGCGGCCATGGTGGGCGCAGGGCTCCAGCGTGGTGTAGAGGGTGGCGCCTTTGGCGTGGGGCCCGGCCTGTTTAAGGGCGATGGTCTCGGCATGGGGGCGGCCGCCGGGCTGGGTGAAGCCAGTGCCGATGATCTGGCCATCTTTGACGATGACACAGCCGACGGCAGGATTAGGCCATGCGCGGCCAAGCACGCGGTCGGCCAGCCGCAGGGCATGTTTCATCCATGCGTGGTGGTTAAGCTCTTCCGGCGGGTTTGCTGAGTGCGTCGACAATCGCTTCAAAATCTTTCGCTTCGCGGAAGTTACGGTAAACGGAGGCGAAACGAATATAAGCGACGAGGTCCAGCTCTTTCAAGCCTTCAACGATGTATTCCCCGATTGTGGAGGTACGAATCTCCGAATCGCCGGAACGCTCGAGGCGGCGGACGATGTTGTTGACCAGCTGTTCGATCTGGTCCGGCTTGACCGGGCGTTTGCGGCAGGCAATCTCGATAGAGCGAACAATTTTTTCGCGGTCGAAGGGGCGTTTTTCGCCGCTGCTTTTGACCACGGTGAGCTCGCGAAGCTGAACACGCTCGAATGTGGTGAAGCGCGATTCGCAGGAAGGGCAGAAGCGCCGGCGGCGGATGGCCATGCCATCGTCACTCGGGCGGGAATCTTTTACTTGCGTGTCGTGATGACCGCAGAAGGGGCAGCGCATGGGTGTCTAGCCTATTTGGTTATCCCAAGGCCAAAGTTTACCCCACACCAGGTTTACACCAGATATGGGGGTTTACTTAGCCGTGAGCTACCATAACCCGTAAAGGCTTAATAAATCGGAAATGCGGCACAAAGTTTTTCGACTTCCTGGCGCACCTGCTTTTCCACCGCGCCGTTTTGCTCGCCATTCTTGGCAAGGCCGTCAATGACATCGGCGATCCATTGGCCAATCTGGTGGAATTCCGCCTCACCGAAGCCACGGGTGGTCCCAGCAGGGGAACCCAGGCGGATGCCGGAGGAAACGGCTGGGGGCTGTGGATCAAAGGGGATGGAGTTTTTGTTGCAGGTGAGGCCTGCGCGTTCCAGGGCGATTTCGGTGTCCTTACCGGTGACGTTCTTGGAGCGGAGGTCGACCAGAACCATGTGGCAATCCGTGCCGCCGCTGACGATATCCACGCCGCGGGATTGCAGGCTGGCGGCAAGCTTGCGGGCGTTGGCCAGCACTTGTTTGCCATAGGCCTTGAATTCGGGCGTGAGGGCTTCGCCGAAGGCGACGGCCTTGGCGGCGATGACATGCATCAGCGGGCCGCCCTGAAGGCCAGGGAACACGGCGCTGTTGATCTTCTTACCCAGATCCTCGTCGTCGGCCATGATCATGCCGCCGCGCGGGCCGCGAAGGGTTTTGTGCGTGGTGGTGGTGGCCACGTGCACATGCGGGAAGGGAGAGGGGTAATTGCCGGTGGCGACCAAGCCGGAATAATGTGCGATGTCGGCCATCAGGTATGCGCCTACCTTATCGGCGATAGCACGGAATTTGGCGAAATCGATCACACGCGGGTAGGCGGAAGCACCGGCGATGATGAGCTGGGGCTTGTGTTCCAGCGCGAGTTTTTCCACGGCGACGTAGTCAATGAGGCCGTCGCTCTGCTTGACGCCATATTGCACGGCATGGAACCATTTGCCGGACTGCGTGGGGGCAGCGCCGTGCGTGAGGTGTCCACCCGCGTTCAATGCCATGCCGAGGATGGTATCGCCCGGCTTCAGCAGTGCCATGAACACGGCTTGGTTGGCCTGCGCGCCGGAGTGGGGCTGCACGTTGGCATAACTGCATTTGAAGAGTTTCTTGGCACGTTCAATGGCCAGGTCTTCCGCCACATCCACGTATTCGCAGCCGCCGTAATAGCGGCGGTGGGGATAGCCTTCGGCATATTTGTTGGTCAATACCGAGCCTTGGGCTTCCAGCACAGCGCGTGAGACGATGTTCTCGGATGCGATGAGTTCAATCTGCGTTTGCTGGCGCACCAGTTCCTTGGAGACGGCTTTGGCGAGTTCGGGATCGCGCTCGGCTAGGGACTGGGTAAAAAACGGGTTGCCGCTGGCGGACAGGTTTTTCGCGGTGGCTGGCATAAGGGCTCCTGTGAATATCGTGCGTTCTGTCGCCCGAGGAGGGCGAAAAGTCA
Organism: bacterium; assembly: GCA_016124905.1. Lineage (NCBI taxonomy): Bacteria > bacterium. The sequence continues at coordinate 15,636 of WGMV01000009.1, read as the reverse complement.
AGTTTTAGGGTTTATTTTCTCCACCCGCTTGGCATGGCGGCCACCTTCAAAATCGGTTGATAAAAAGGCCTGAAGGCAAGTTTTGGCGATATCGTTATTGGTAAAGCGCGCGCCCAGCACCAGCACGTTGGCGTCGTTATGCTGACGGGCGAGGGTGGCTTCCTCCGGGCTGCGCACCAGGGCGGCGCGAATTTCCGGATGGCGGTTGGCGGCGATGCTGATGCCAATGCCTGAACCGCAGATCAGCACGCCCCGGGCAGCTTTGTTAGCGGCGATGGCTTTGGCCAGTGCGTGCGCATAATCAGGGTAATCACAGGAGCTTTCGTCATTCGTGCCGACATCCAGCACGGTGAACCCTTCCGTTTTCAGGAAACGGATGAGGTCGGTTTTCAGGTTGAAGCCCGCATGGTCGGCACCGATGGCAATGGGCAGGAGATTGGGAAAGAGATCCATGGGCTCTATGTAGCATTTGCCGCCAATGACGGCAAGCGGCCGTAAACAAGCTGAAACAAATTGAAGATACAGTTGTTTATGGATGTTTGAGGCTGCCCGGCAAGCCTGTGGATAGTTTGACAAATGCCTGATTTTGTGTTATGGTTAACATAGTATTAAGTTAACCAGACGCATTTGAAAAATTTTTTGATTGACCGAGTTTGACCATGTTTAATGCCACGCCCGCTCTTCCCGGTAGCGTGACGCCAACCCCAGTAGCGTTGGCGAGTGTGGTCGCGACTGGTCATGTGGCCGGCATGATGCCTGTTTCGGCCGTGGCCCCCGTCATCCATAATGAAGCCATCGATTTTAATTTACGCCAGCAGCCGAACTCCAAACAGCCCATTCGTGCCGAGAAGGAAAAGGATGCGGAATCAGAAGCGGTTCCTGCATTGCCAGGCTATGTGATTCCTTTCGGTTTCGCCCCGTTTTTTGCACAGATGTTTGCACAAGGCCAGGTGAGCGGCACGGATGTGGATGCCATGTTCAAGCAGGCGCTTCAAAACAATGGACCGAAGAATTTTTCCATTGGCAGTGAGAGCTTTCTTGATCCGCTTCAGGATCAGCTGCTTTACAATGCGCCGCCTTATGAAGAAGGTGAATCCAGCGCGATTCCGGCCATGCCGGCACCTGCGGCATCGGGTGAGGCGCGTTATCTTTATTCCGCCGATTATGCCTATGGTGCTTACCGCACCAGCATGAACCCCGAAGCATAAGCATGCGCATCACCATCGCCTGTGTTGGCAAAATGCGAGAGGCTGCGCAGAAATCCCTTATCGATGAATATCTCAAGCGATGCCCATGGGCCATCCAGGTGCAGGATGTGGTGGCGAAAAAAGCTCAGCAAGGCGAAGCACTGCAACGTGAAGAGGCTGAGCTTTTGAAGCTGGCGCTTGGCAAGGTGGACCGGCTGGTCATCCTCGATGAACGGGGTAAAAACCCCGACAGTATTGAATTTGCGCATCAGCTGCGTGACTGGCGTGACGGGGGCTGTCAGCATCTGGGGTTTGTGATTGGCGGAGCGGAAGGTGTCCATCCTGAGCTGCGCAAGCAGGCGCATCTCTTGCTTTCATTCGGCAAACTCACCTGGCCCCACATGCTGGCGCGCATCCTGTTGACGGAGCAGCTTTACCGGGCATGGAGCATTCTGGAAGGACATCCTTATCACAAGGTGTAAGTTCAGATGTGCCATGCGGGCATGGAATTGACCTCGTAGCCTGCTATCTGCTCGCAATAAAAATCAAAAGACGAAGCGCTTGAGAGGAGAACGGAGGCGATCCTGTATAGCAGGTTGCTCGATTCCTCATACGGCATGCCTTGAGAAAAATTGCGCCTGTTCTCCATTTCAGCCGCATGAAACAAAATGGCCGAACAATTAGGACCGGATACATCACTATCGTCACCGGGAGCATCCGACACAAAATGCCCGCGTATGGTCTGCTCGGAGAAGGGGCTGCCTTCCTCGTCGTCCATATCCATAAAGATGTTATCGATTGCCGGATGGCTGAGAAGGTAATTGCCGATGGTGTATTGTTTTGCTCCAATGCATATGGGATCTCTGATGGATTTCACAAGAAACGCACAGCGTGAGTCATCTATCTGCGAGATATCTTCCAGAAGTGCGCAGGTGCGACGCGGTATATCCTGACTGTGTTCATGCAAAAACCTTACGATGGCCGGCTGGTAATAATGGCACCAGTCCAAATCCGACATGATGGCGCCGAGGCCGGTCCATGCGGCAATGCCCTCATCGGTCATGTTGATGGAGGTGTGGCTGTAACCGAGATGGTGTTCCAGCCATATTTTGAACAAAAACATTTCTGTTCCTAGGCCGTGACCCTGCAGGGCGGGAGAAACCACGACATTGCCATTGGTCGCATAGGGGATGTGATCATAATGGGTGGAAAATTCAAAACAGTGATCGGCTTTTTTGGACTGATCCTCCAGGCAGAGTTTGAATGCCAGGCAATTATCCTTAAATGCAATGTGCAGCTCATAATTGCGTTTTGAACTCAAATGAGCAGCGGCAAGGTTTATCGCGTTTAGAAAATCGTCCCAGTTTTCAGGTAATGCATGTTGCGCGCTGTAGGTCGCCCTGTGATTCGCTCTGAACCGTTCATAACGGGATGCGGCATCTTCGGGCAGGTCGATGATCTGTAACGGCATGGTATTACCTCTACCGTTTTGATAGGACTCAATTGTTACATTTTATTGAACGGTAGAGGCGATAAATTCAATTATTATAATATGTTGCGCTGCAAAAACCGTTGCTCAACTTTATTTTCAACGAATAAATCATGCACGCAGTCGGTGCATGTTCTCCGGCATTTGTTTTTGATCAGTACAGTATGTTTACGGTCATGCCATCGGTCTGTCTGGCCGATTCGATCAGATGCTCTGCACGCGCGAGGATGTTCGCGGCACGCTCGCCATAAAGGGCAAGGCGCTGATTGTTCAGCGCGACAAGCTCATTGTGGCTGAGTTCCTCGTGATTGGTTTCCGGTATGAAGGTTCCATCCAGCGCAAGTACCTGACCATCTGGCAGATGACCGGAATTGCCTTCGCGTCCGTTTTTATTATCGCGGTATTTATAGCCGTGCTCCAGAGCGACGGAATCGAGCAGGTCTATATCGGCTTGCGTGACGGCCATCGTGTCCATCCAGGACAACCATTCCAGGTGAAAATCACCCATGCTGACCCGGACAAGCGGGTGATGCACGAAACCGGCGGATGGCTTGATGCTTTTCGTTTGCAACAGGCGGTATGCGCCAAGGTTTGGCACTTCGATAACGAGAGCATCGTTGGTGCTGTAGTGAATGATGACATCATCGGGATTCAGATCATCATGCACTTGATTGAGCAATTGCTCAAATGCCTCCATGACCGCGGGCGATGCTCTCAAGGCGAGGGCGGTTTTGGGGGGGTGCTGTTCGTTGTACCGTTCGTCGTCGTCAAAATAGGGTTGATTGTCCTGGATGGATTTATCAACGAGCTGTGACAGCTTAAGTGGAGCGGCAATATCGGTAGTCATATCGGCACCTTGAGCAGTTACCGATACGAATAGGATTCTTTTGTGACAGTTCGTTGAATCTAACATTAAAAAAATCCAATGTTTCTAGTATGTTGCGACGCAATATACGGTGGATGATGCTGTCAACGCCTTGTGGTGAAACGTATTTTCTCAGTTAGGTTGGAATGTCCGCAGCATATATTGTTCCGGAGGCACGCTCAATTATATTTATATTGCAGCGCAACAGGCGCGTTTATATGTCCGTATTGCTGGGAAACCGTCCTTTATCTGGCATAAAGCAGGGGTCCGCCGCGCGGTCTGCATTACATGCATTATGTGGTCATAGGGCATGATCGCCATGCCATGACGATACCTTCGTGGTGCGCGCGCCGGAATGCATCACCGATCAGGATATCGAAGAAATCAGCGCGCAGATCGATGGAACCAGGATGTTCTTGCCGATCATCTGAGCGTGCAGGGGGGCAGGCTTCATTACGACGGTGCGCTGGCACGCTCTGCCGGGCTGGTGATTTATTATGTGCTGGCAGCCACGCTGCGGTTTTCTAGTTGCGCAATGGTTTTCCGTTGGCGAGCATGTATTCGATGCGAGCCAGGGTTTGCGGCGTTTTTAACAGCGGGATGAACACATGGCGCTCAAGATCGAGCAGGTGCTGTTCGTTCACCGTATCTGTCGCATCCACATCGCCCCCTGTAAGCACAGTGGCCAGGTAATGCGCCACTGTCATATCATGCGCGGAGGCTTTGCCCTGCGCGTGCAGGGTTTCGGCGCCATACATCAGTGTTTCGCACGCCGATGGGCCGGGAAGGTGCAATGGAGGCGGCGAAGGCGGAGTGTAACCGTCGGCCAGTTCCAGCACGCGGGATTTGGCATCGGCCAGCAGGCGGGAGCGGTTCATGGAGATGCGGTCGCCGCCGGCGGGGCTTTGCTTGCGGAGGATCTGCATGTCCATGGCATCGTAGGCGGAATTTGAGACCTTGCCGGTGGCGAGCATTTCAAACACCTTGCCCAGCGGCGGGATGGGGCCGCCGGCGGGAGGGTTCTGCAGCCAGCGCAGGGCCATTTCCTTGCAGCCACCCCAACCGGGGACGAGGCCTACGCCGACTTCCACCAGACCGATATAGCTTTCCAGATGCGCCTGCACGGCGTCGCAATGAAGCACCATTTCGCAGCCGCCACCCAGCGCCATGCCGCCCAATGCGGCCACGACGGGGAAGGGAGCGTATTTCATGGTCATGTAAGCATCCTGGCCTTGTTTCAGGATGGTGTCGATCTGTTCCCACGCCGCGACGTTGGAGACGAAGAGCAGCAGGTTGAGGTTGGCGCCGACGGAGAAATTTTCGCCGTCACCGCCGATCATCAGACCCTTGGCGCCACGCTTCTGCACTTCCTGCACGGATTGCACGATCATGGTCATGATGTCGGGGTCGACACTGTTCATCTTGGAGGTGAGCTCGATGCAAAGCACGCCGTCATCCACGTCCCACAGGCGGGCGCTGGCGTTTTTCAGCAAGGGTTCCTTGCCACGCACCTTGTCGGCCAGTTGCCAGGCATCCTGCTTGAGCGGTATGGGCGCGCGCGCGCCTTTGGGTGTCATGACCGTGCGATGGTTGTTTTCGATTGTGTAAAGGGGTTTGTCACCCGCTTTTTCCAGCAGGGAGGGTACGGGAAGTTTTTCGGCTTTCAGTTTTTCAGCAAACCATGCGGGGCCGGATTTGCCATCGGCAGTGAAGCGGTCGATGAGTTCGAAAGGGCCGTATTTCCAGTTATAGCCCATGCGCATGGCGGCATCGACATCGCTAAGGGAATCGGAGATTTCCGGGATGAGGGAGGCGGCATAGGCGAGCGTCTGGCGCATGACGGCCCAGGCGTATTGGCCGCCGATATCCGGGTGGGTCATGAGGTTGGCTATGCCGGAGCGAGCAGCTTCCACGCTTGCAAGCTGCGGCTTTTGCGGTTTTGCGTAGTCACCGGTTTTGAGATTGATAACCTCTTTCTTCTTGCCGCCCTTCTCGTCCTTGACCATGCGGTAGAAACCGCCTTTGCCCTTGCGGCCGGTATAGCCGTCGGCAATCATTTTGGTGACGAGTTCGGGCTCGGCGTAGATTTTACGGAATTCGTCATTGTCAGGCAGGGTGGTCAGCATGGATTTGGCGATGAGGGGCATCAGATCGATGCCGATGAGATCGTAGAGGCCGAACATGCCGGTTTTAGGGAAACCCAGCGGCTTGCCCATGACGGCGTCGGCTTCTTCCACCGAGATGCCGAGTTTGAGTGCTTCCACCAAACCGGCAACCAGCCAGAAACAGCCGATACGGTTGGCAATGAAGCCGGGGGTATCCTTGCAGTCTACCACGCCTTTGCCGAGGGCGATGTCGCAGAAATCCCGAACTTCCTTCACCAGTTTGGCATCGGCCTCTCCGGGTACGAGTTCCAGCAGCGGCATGAAGCGCGGCGGGTTAAAGAAATGGGTGATCATGAAATGCTGACGGAAGTCATCCGGCATGCCCTTGGTCAGCTCATGCAGCGGCAGGGTGGAGGTGTTGGAAGAGATGACGGCGGTTTTTTTGCGGATGTCATAGAGTTTTTTGTAGAGCGATTGCTTGATCTCAAGCTTTTCAACGATGGCTTCAATCATCCAGTCATGGTCGCCGAGGTTGGCGATGTCGTCCTCGATATTGCCGGGTGTAATGCGTTTGGCGAAGCTCGGGTGTGCAAAGGGAGAGGGCGAAGCTTTCACCATGCGCGCGATGGCATCGGCGGCGAGCTGGTTGCGGTCGGCGGCGTCTTTCGGCACGATGTCGAGCAGGGTGACTTCCGCCCCTGCATTGGCGCAATGGGCCGCAATGGCTGCGCCCATAACGCCTGAGCCGAATACCGCGATTTTTTTGATAGCCATGAGCTGTCTCCTGTTTCAGGGAGCAGCTTAGAGCAATGGTGGTAAAAGAAAAGTATCAGCGTGAAAGACTATTTAAAGGCTGCAACCGTAGCCTCGGCGGATTCATCCCACTTCTGAACCATGCGCAACAGTATCTCTCCGCGGTCGCGCATGATCTGAAGCAATTCATCGGCATTTTCCTGACCGCGGATTTGTTTTTCCGCTTCCCGCATGCCTTTCCAGAAACCATTCGTCCAGGCATTCACCAGTTGGTTGCCCTGAATAAAATCGGCTCCTGCCAGACCTTGCCTTTCAATTTCGTGCTCTACCGTGTTGATGAGTATCTGTTCGAGCGCCACCCCATCCTGCCGTTCCAGCAGGGTGATATGTTCGGCAAGGTGTCGGCCATATTCGTAAGCGGAATCTAGCAGGACATTGGGAATTTTGCGACTGTCACGGGCTTTCCATGCATCGAACTGCTGCATGAACAGCAGAGAATCCCTCAGGATGACTGCGCTGAGTTCAAACTGGCTCAACAAGGATGAGGCCCGTGCGGTGAGATGGGTGGAAAGACTATTGAGCGCATCGATGGCTTCGTCGTTCATGGAAATTCCGTTTATCATTAAGCCTTGAACAGGCGGTTCAGCTGTTTTTCCGTGTCGATATCCACAGCATCCAGGGATTCCAGGATATGGACCGCTTTTTCGACGCCGGTTTCATGCGTATCGCCCAGTTCCTGCAGCCGGTTGTCCTGTTTCATGGTCCTGAGGGTTGCGTAAAAGGTGCGGCACACTTCCAATCCGAAGAAATGGGGCCCGGAATGACCATCTTCATAGCAATGCTGGCGTTGGATGCGAATCGACCAGTCCTTGTATATGGGACCGAGGATTTTTGCGTCTTCCGCCGATATAAAGTTTAGCTTGCCTGCCAGTGTCTCGCCTATTTCCGCGGCAAGATTTTCCAGATCATGCATAGGGCGTTCGCTATGCATCAGCGCATTGAAGCGTTCCATATAGGGCACCATGATGGCGGCAAATGCTTCGCTGGCATGGAGTTCCAGCAGGTTAATGTCGTGTATGGCGCGCCAGTGCACAACCTTGCCGATGGCCGCGGTTGGTGAGTCAGGCGCCAGTGTCAGGCCATCGCCTTCCATGGCGGGATTGTAGGAGTTCGTCATTATTCATCCCTGTATATTCATTTGTTTTTTAGCAATGAACCACAGGGATGTGACGGTTCTGTGAAATTACTTCACGGCTTCCAGCACGGTGGCAATGCCCTGGCCGCCGCCGATGCATTGGGTGGCGAGCGCATAGCGGCCCTTGGTGCGGCCCAGCAGGCTGGCAGCCTTGGCGGTGATGCGTGCGCCGGTGGCCCCGAGCGGGTGGCCGATGGCGATGGCCCCGCCATCGAGATTGACCTTTTCCGGGTTAAGGCCCAGCTCGCTGATGCAGGGGAGGGACTGGGCGGCGAAGGCTTCGTTCAGTTCCACCACGTCCATGTCGCTGATTTTCAGGTTGGCGCGTTCCAGAGCCTTGCGGCTCGCACCGATGGGGCCTAGGCCCATTATCTCCGGCGCGCAGCCGCTGACGGCCATGCTTTTGATGCGGGCGAGCTTGGGCAGGCCAAGGCGGTCGCAGGCTTCTTCGGACGCGACGATGCAAAAGGCTGCGCCGTCCGTAAGCGGGGAAGCGGTGCCTGCCGTAACGGTTCCGGTTTCCAGAAAAGCGGGTTTCAGCCCAGCAAGGCCCTCCGTTGAAGTGTCCGGGCGCGGGCAGCCATCGGTTTCGATGGTGGCATCCTTATAGGAAATCGGCGTGATTTCGTCTTTCAACAGGCCTGCGGTAATGGCTTTGGCTGCCTTCTGCTGGCTGAAAAGGGCGAATGCCTCCTGTGCCTCCCGCGTGATGCCATGTTTTTTGGCGACATTCTCGGCAGTGATGCCCATTGCCGTGTAGGCTTCCGGGTAGGTTTTCATCAGGCCTGGGTGCGGCAGGAAATTATAGCCGCCCATGGGGATACGCGTCATGCTTTCCACGCCGCCGCAAAGAAATACCTCACCGCTGCCGGTGGCGATAGCTCCTGCGGCCATATGGATGGCCTGCATGGAAGAGCCACAAAAGCGATTAACCGTCACCGCGCCCGCTTTTTGCGGAATGCCTGCCAGAAAGCCGATGATGCGAGCGACGTTCATGCCCTGTTCGCCTTCTGGAAACGCGCAGCCGACAATTACATCCTCAATCTCATCGGCAATGGAAGGATGTTTAGCGATCAGCGCCTTTACCACCTGGGCGGCCATCTCATCCGGCCTTACACGGGCAAGGGTGCCCTTATTGGCAAGTGTGAAGGGGGAGCGTGACCAGCTGCTGATAATGGCGTTCATGGTGCATCCTTATGTTCAATGCTTCCATGCTACAGATGACTGGTTAGCGAAGCTTTAAGCGATTTCGGGGATGAGCATTTTCATGCGGCGATGCTGGATACGGGCATCCATGTAAGACTCGCCGTAAGGTTCGAAACCGAGATTTTCGTAAAAGGGAATGGCGACTGTCTGCGCTTCCAGCCGCAGGTCATTCAGGCCTTCGGCAATGGCATCCTCAATGACGGATTGAAGCAGCTGATAACCGATGCCTTTGCCCCGAGCGGCTTTCAGCACGCATACGCGCTCGATCTTGGCATATTCCTGCTCGCCATTTTTTTGTACGCGGCGCAGGCGGGCGGTGGCAACGGGCTGTCCGCCCGTATAGGCCAAGTAGTGCTGGGCGGTGCCATCAAGCCCATCCCATTCCTCTTCCGGAAATACGCCCTGTTCATCAATAAAAACCTGTTGGCGGATGCTGCGCACGGCTTCCATATCATCGGCGCTGAAGGCGCTGCGGATGTGAATATCAGCCATGATCGTCTCCCTTAAGATTCTTTTTCAATACTTTACCGATGATGGATTTTGGCAGGCTTTCCACAAAATGAAAGTGTTTTGGCATAGCATATTTAGATATATGCTTTTCCAGGTAAGTTTTCAGCATGGTTTCGTTTGCGGTTGCATTTGGTTTCGGCACAATGAAGGCGACCACCTTTTGGCCGGAATCCTTGTCTTTTTCGCCAATGACGGCGCATTCGCTGATGGCCTCGTGGGTGTAGAGGGCCTCTTCGACATGGCGCGGGTAGACCTTGTAGCCATTGGTGATGATCATGTCCTTCAGGCGGTCCAGCACGTAGACATAACCCCGTTCGTCCATCATGCCGATATCGCCGGTGCGCAGCCAGCGCCTGCCGTTTGAATCATCAAACAGGCAATGTTTGTCTTCCTCGGGTTTTTGCCAGTAACCCCGCATGACCTGGGGGCCGCTGACACAGATTTCGCCATGCTGGTTGATGGGAAGGGGGGCGAATGGGGCTTCCGGTTCGCGGATGCTGACGCGTGTGGCGGGGAATGGCAGGCCGATGGAACCGGCAACCGGTTTGCCTGTAAGCGGGTTGCAGGCGCACACGGGGGAGGCTTCCGTCAGGCCATAGCCTTCCACCAGCACGCTGCCGGTCAGTTCCTCAAAACGCTGCTTGATTTCCACCGGCAGGGGGGCGCCCCCGGAAATGCAGGCTTTCAGGCTTTTAATGGCTGCGAGAGCCGGTTTTTTCTCCAGCGCCTGAATGATGGCATTGTACATTGCGGGAACGCCGGGCATGGCCGTGGGGCGGTGGCGTTTCAGCGCGGCAAGCAGGGGATCGATCTCAAAACGGGGCTGCAGGATCAGTTCCGCCCCCAGCGCTATGCCGAGATTCATGATGCTGGTCATGGCGAAGACGTGAAAGAGCGGAAGGACGCCCAGGAAACGTTCCTCTCCCGGAATTAAAGTTCCCCTGACCCATTCCATGCATTGCATGGCGTTGCTGTATACATTGGCATGTGTCAGTACAGCGCCTTTGGGGATGCCGGTTGTTCCGCCTGTATATTGTAAAAGGGCGATGTCTTGCAGAGGGTCGATAACCGGATCTATTAAGCGCTGTTCAGAATGCTCTGCCAGGGGCTCCCACGCGAGAACCTGGGGAGTGGGCGCGAAATCCGCCAGGTGGCGGGATTTCAGCAGGCGGAAGGCCAGTCCTTTCAAAAAAGGCAGCTGCCGGATGAAGTCAACCACCAGCAGTTTTTCAATGCCGCAATTGCGCTGGATGGGTAATAGCTTATCCAGCGTGATGGCCAGATCCGCCGTGATCATGATGGTAAGCTGCGCGTCCATTGCCTGATGGATGATTTCGGAAGGGGCGTAGAGCGGGTTGAAATTCACCACCGTGCCGCCAGCTTTTAAAATGGCGTAATAGCTGATGATGAAAGCCGGGCAGTTGGGCAGCATCAGCCCCACCCGCACGCCCTTGCCCACCCCCATTGCCTGCAGGCTGGCCGCGAGGCTGGTTACGAAGGCGGATAATTCCGCATAATTATAACGCTTGCCTAGAAAATGGATGGCAGGGTGGCTGGGGAAATGCGAAGCGGCATGGTCGAGCAGCCGGAATAAGGGCTGGGGAGGGATTGAAATCTCCCATTCCTTGCCCTCAGGGTATGAATCTATCCAGGGAGTGTCCGACAAGGAGGCCGCCTATTGATTGCATCTGTTTTTATCCTACCACCCTGTGCGGGAATCGTACAGATGCTTACCAGTTAAAGCGCGGCGCAATGTAGGCGGGCCAGGCTTTGTGCGAGCGCATATACGGCTCGAGCTCCGTCAGCGAGGGGATTTCATCCGTATCGGCCAGGCCGCAGGCGATTTTCATGACGCCGCCTGCAATCAGCAGGCTATCGATGCCGGCGGCGTTTGCGCCACGTATGTCGGTGCTGAGATTGTCGCCCACTGCCAGGATGCGCTTTTTTTCGTGCCGCGGCCAATAGGCAAGGCAGTCGGCATAAACGCCAGGGTAGGGTTTGCCGATATAAGTCACGTGGCCGTTCATCTGCTCGTAAATCTCCGCGAGCCAGCCTGCGCAGGGCCAGATGAAGCCGTTCTGCTTGATGACCTCGCGGTCGGGGTTGATGCAGAGCATGGGGAGCTTGCGTTTGGCCGCGGCTTCCAGCTGGGGCACATAATGGTCTACTACCAGGTCGTTGTCATCCAGGCCTGCATTCAGCACGAAATCGGCTTTTTCCACGCTGGTTTCGGTGATGTCGGTGCCTTCCATCACATGACGGTCGCGCTCAGGCCCTATGAACAGAGCATGGGTTCCTTTAACGGTATTGATGGACCCGTCACGCAACCATTCAAACGCCAGTTGGCCCGATGTCAGGATGCGGTCGTACAGGTTCTGCTCAATTCCCATACGGTCAAGCACGGCGCTGGTGTTGGCCGCCTTGCGCGGGGCGTTGGACAGGAATTGCACGGCTTTGCCAGCTTTGTTCAGCTCCACCAGGCATTCGCGCACGCCGGGATATAGCTGTTCGCCGTCATGGATGACGCCCCAGAGATCGAGGATCAGCGCATCATACTGCCCCATCAGGCTAGAAAGACCTGCGATTTCCTGTACCATTAAGCAGCTGCCTTGCGGGAAAGGGCTTCGCTGATCAGCGCACAGCTTTCATCGCGGCCGAAGAGGGCGATGAAGGAACCCATGCGCGGGCCTTGGGGCTGGCCGAGCAGCACTTCGTACAATGCCTGGAACCAGAGTTTGAGTTCTGCGAACCCGGCTTCCTTGCCGATATCGTACACTTTCTGCTGGAATTCCTCGGCCGTGGCGGTGGCGGGCATGGCGCGCAATTCCGCTTCCAGCCTGCGCATGGCGGCGGCTTCCTCCGGCGTGGCGTCGCGGTAGCGTTTCGTCGGTTTGACGAAATCATGGTAATAGCGCACGGCATAGGCCGCAAGGCGGTCAAGCATCGGCGCGGTTTCCGGCGTGGCGCCTGGCACGTAACGGCTGATGAAGCCCCAGAGCACGCCCTTGTGCTCGGGATTGCAGGCCGAAGCAAGGTTCAGCAGCAGCGAGAAGCTAAGAGGGCTTTCCGCCTTAGGCGGGTTACCACCATGGATATGCCAGACGGGGTTTTCCACCTGCTGTGCAGGTTCCTGACCGGGGAATTTGTCCAGAAAGCTCAGGTATTCGTCCACGCATTTGGGGATGACATCGAAATACAGCCGTTTGGCACGGGTGGGCTGCTGGAACATGTAATAGGCCAGGCTTTCCTCTGGCGCATAGGTCAACCATTCGTCAATGGTGAGGCCGTTGCCCTTGGATTTGGAGATTTTCTGACCCTGCTCGTCGAGGAAAAGCTCATAGACCATGTTGTCCGGCGCGCGGTGCTTGAGGGCGCGGACGATTTTGCTGGAAAGGTCGTAGGAAGGAATGAGGTCCTTGCCGCACATCTCGTAATCCACATCCAGCGCGAGCCAGCGCATGGCCCAGTCGGCTTTCCATTGCAGCTTGCAATGGCCGCCGGTGACGGGTGTGGTGACGGTTTCGCCCGTTTCCGGATCCTGATAGCTGATCGTACCCCCGGCTTCGTCCCGCAAGGTGATGGCCACCTGCAGCACCTTGCCGGTGCGGGGGCATACAGGAAGAAAGGGGCTGTAGCTTTGCTGGCGCTCCTCACCAAGGGTGGGCAGCATGATGGCCATGACGGCGTCGTAATGTTTCAGGATGGTCAGCAAGGCCTGGTCAAACTCGCCGGATTTGTAGCTGTCCGTGGCGCTTTTGAATTCGTACTCGAATCCGTAACGATCCAGGAAGGCGCGCAGGCGGGCGTGCATATGGTGGCCAAAGCTCTCATGCGTGCCGTAAGGATCGGGGATGGCGGTGAGGGGTTTGCCGATATGGCTGCGCACCATCTCCTGCTCGGGGATATTGTCTGGTACCTTGCGGAGGCCGTCCATGTCGTCGGAAAAGGCGATGAGTTTGGTCGGGATATCGGACATGGCCATGAAGGCCCGGCGCACCATGGTGGTGCGGGCAACCTCGCCAAAGGTGCCGATATGCGGCAAGCCGGACGGACCGTAACCGGTTTCAAACAGGCAATAGCCCTTGGAAGGAGGGGAAGTTTCGAAACGTTTCAGCAATTTGCGGGCTTCTTCGAAGGGCCAGGCGCGGCCGGCAAGGGTCAGTTCACGTAATTGCTGGTTTGGGATGGTCGTCATTCGCTGTGCCTAAAGTTCAAAAAGAGTCGGTTCTTTACCAAATATTTAAGCTTTAGTCGCTTAAATTTCATTAGCCTGTCACCGATTCATCCCTTTCGCATGGTATCCTGCATACATATGACCCAAAAGGCCGACCACATGGTATCCATCCAACGGCCCAGATGCAGCCCTACCCGTCTTTGCCGTTTCGCAAGGAACGAAGAAGGCGCGACCATGATCGAGTTCGCCATCGCCTTTCCGGTATTTCTTTTCTTTTTCATGGGGCTGATGGAAATCGGGTTTGTTACCTTCGGGAATGCGCTGATCGATAACATGATGAACCAGGCGGCGCGTCAGGCCATGGTGGGATGCCAGCGCAATGAATTTATCGGCGGCGTGTGTGACGAGAAATTTGCGGTGACCCCCGCCGTTATCCGTAAAACCATGCGTGAGAAATCCTTCGGGCTGGTGGATGCCTGCGACAAGGATAAGCTGATTATCAGCGTGGCGCCGGTAACCGCGTTTAACTTTACCGACCCCGCCACCAATACCATGGACCTGGGGCAGGGAAACGAGCTGGTGGTCTATTACGCCAAATATAACTGGCCGATTTTTACCCCCGTGCTGAAAATCAAAGAAATATTCGGCAGCTTCATGGAGCATGAATATACAACCGTGCTGCGTAACGAGCGATTCGGCAGCATGGGCGGCCAGCGCGTGTTTGATGGGGAAAGCCCATGCGACTAAATCGAAACAACACATCGCAGCAAGGGGTGGCGTATATCGAACTCGCCATCATTCTGATGACAATGGTGACGATTTTCTTTGGCATGGTGGAAATAACCGCTTATGTTCGCATGAAAAATAAGATTAATCAGGCAGCTGACCAAATAGGAGAGGCATTGAGCACCATTCCATATTGGGTGCCAGGTGTGCAGGTTGACCCGTTGCTGCCCGCAGCGGAGCTGATGATGCGACCTTTTGGCGCACAGGTCAGCCTTGCATTTTGCACGGGCGAGCAAGGCATTGTGCCCGTCTATACCAAATCCATGACCGTGAAAGCGGGTGATTGCAGCCTGATCCAGCAGGGGCAGACCCCCACCAACCCCGACAGTCCCAAGGAAGGTTCGCCTACCTCGCCTGTTACATCTGGCGGCAGCAGCGGTGGATTAAGTAATGCCAAATGCGAAGACGCCGTGCTCAATGGCAAAAGCATGGTCACAGAGAACCCCACCACGCAATTTGTGGTGGTGGATGTGGCCTGCAATTACAAGCCCTATATCGAGTCCAAAATCATTTTTGGAGATTCAGGGATTTTCGGAAAGATTGCCGTAACAAGCCATGTTGTGAAGCCGATGCGCTATCACATGCAGTGGGATTTGCCAGAAGAAGAGGAAGATAAGTAACATGCATCAGCGCGTATCAGCAGCTATTCGCCAATGCCGTGACGACCAGCGGGGCGGCATTCTTATCATGTTCGCCTTCGGTCTTATTGTTCTGGCGGGGATTCTGGCCCTTTCGGTGGATCTGGGCAAAACCTTCATGCATGAAAGCAATTACGAGGAGCTTGTGCGCAGCTCCACCGTGGTGCCGACTAAAGAGCTGGCCTATATGCGCATTCGCTGCGCGGCCAATGCCACGCCGCGCCCGTTCAACATCCTGAAGGATTGCATGACGGATGATGAGGCGCTGGATATCCTGGATGATTACATCATTAAATATATCGACGAAAACCGTAACCCCGACCAGCCGCCTTTCGTCACCACCAAGCCGCAAATCCGCAAAAATGCGCAGGGCGAGGAATTTTTGTATGTCAGCATGGCGTTTCCGCAATCCGATACATTCAAGCTTTCCACCGATAAAATCGGCATGCGCCATGTTGTGAAAGAAGGCAGCACGCGTAAGCTGGTTGCCGATGGAATGGATGTGTGTTCCTGCACGGAAACGGAATGTTCTTCCAATGGCGGTAAATGCGCCATTGTGGAATCCGGCAAAATGCTGAACCGTAAGGACTGGGGGGTTGTTGATACGCCGACGACGCCGCCGACACCGACCACGCCGACGACACCGACCACGCCAACAACACCCACGACGCCAACCACGCCGACGACGCCAACCACACCGACGACGCCTGCAACGCCGACGACGCCGC